>CAZTHM010000394.1:0-3736 GCA_964613505.1 uncultured Acidobacteriota bacterium
CACTCCAGTCGATGCCCCTCTCGGCCCTTGCCGCCGCGGTGCCGCTCGTCGTGTTGCTGGTGCTGATGGGCGGGTTGCGGAAGTCGGGGGCGGTATCCGCCGCGTGCGGACTCACGTCTGCCGCGCTGCTGGCTGCGCTGGTATGGCAAATGCCGCTCAAGCTTGTGGCGTTGAGCGCCGCGTTCGGCTTGGGCTTCGCGCTCTGGCCGATCATGTGGATCGTTTTCTCGGCGCTATGGCTCTACAACCTTTCCGTTGACACGGGCAAATTCGATCTGCTCCGCCGCTGGATGGCGCAACATGCTTCGGGCGACCCACGGCTCCAGGCGATTCTCGTGGCGTTTTGTTTTGGCGCGCTGCTGGAAGGGATGGCGGGCTTCGGAGCGCCCGTGGCGGTGGCCGCGTATCTTCTGCTCGGTCTTGGCTACACCCCGCGCCAGGCGGCCTCGGTCGCCCTGATTGCCAATACCGCTCCGGTAGCTTTTGGCAGCCTCGGGACTCCCATCGTGGCGCTGGCGGGCGTGACGGGCCTCGACCAGATGAAACTTTCGGCGATGGTGGGCCGGCAACTTCCCTTCCTCTCTCTCATCCTTCCCGCTTACATCGTCTGGGTGGTTGCCGGCAGGAAAGGTCTGCGCGAGGTCTGGCCGCCCGCGCTTGTCGGGGGTGCAAGTTTCGCGCTGGCGCAGTTCGCGGTCTCGAATTATTGGGGGCCATACGCCGCTGATATAGTTGCAGCGTTGGTGTCGATTGCGGCCCTGACAGGATTCCTGAAGGTCTGGAAGATTCCCGCCATGGCGGGGCAAGACTCCACCCATCACGTCTCGCCGACACTCACCCGGCTTCAAACCCTCGGTGCCTGGGCTCCTTGGATTATTTTGGCTGCCGTGATGATCGCCTGGACCACCTTTGGAATTCTACGGGTCGGAGAGGCGCGACTCGCCGTGCCCGGCTTGCATAATGCCGTTTTCCTCACCCTGTACCAGAAACCTTACGCCGCCACTTTCGTATTCCAGCCGCTGGCAGCCGGCACGGCCGCGCTGACGGCGACTCTTATCACGGCGCTCGCGTTCCGCGTGACGCCCGGCACACTACTCAGCACAGGGATGAAGACTCTCCGACAGCTCCGCCTGCCGGGGCTCACCGTGGGAATGATCGTGGCGCTGGCGTATCTTTACAACTACTCCGGGATGGCCTACACACTGGGCGCGGCGCTGGCCGGCTTGGGCCGTTGGTTTCCGCTGGTGAGCGGCTTTCTGGGATGGATCGCCTGCTTCTTAAGCGGCAGCGACACGGCGAGCAATCTGCTTTTTGGAAACTTACAGGTCGCTGCTGCACATCAGATCGGCGTAGATCCGGTGCTGCTGGCGGCGACGAATTCCTCCGGGGCGGTCACCGGAAAAATGATTTCCCCCCAAAACGTCGCCGTTGGGGTCACCACGGTGGGGCTGATCGGCCACGAGGGCGACGTGGTGCGCAGCACCTTCTGGCACAGCATCGTCCTGGCCACTTTTCTCAGCTTGCTGGCTTTCGCGCAAGCCTACTGGCTCAAGTGGATGGTGCCCTGAGCAACTGGCAGGCTTCATCTGAATCTGTGAAATTATGTAGGGTGTCGAGATTCTTCCGCGGCTAGATAATCCTGAAAATCAGCCCGACGGTGAACACGATGTTGTTCTGGACAGGGATCGACCCGAAGTACTGAGCAGGATTCGGAATGGTGCAGTTGGGAGGGCACGGCCCCAATGGGCCGGGCCCGGAGGATAGCGAGTTGAGGTTTCCTGTCCCGCCGCCCGAGAGGTGGTCGCGCACATCAAAGCGGAAGCCAAAGTGCTTCCACGGATAGATCTTCACGCCCCCACCCAGGTTGAAAGTCACAGCGGTTCCGGGCAGGATGGGGGAGGAGGCCGACCCCAGGGGCGTCACGAAGGTCATACTGCGGCTGCCGTTGCGGGCGAATCCGATGCCGGGCGAGACATAGAACTTGGCGCGCTTGGTCTGTAGGAAGTAGATTTCCCCGCTGCCGAAGGCCACGTTAAGGTTGGCGGCGCGCATGAGCAGGGTTCCGCTGGGGAGCGCGCCGGTGCCGGGCGTGACGGCAGTAAACAGGCGATCCTGATTGCTATACATGTAGTCCAGGGTGAAGTTGACCCCCTTGAGAAACCCAAAGGTGAATCGGGTGCCGTAGTCCCCTTGCGTCAGCGATTGGTAGGCCTGTCCGACGCTGTCGCCCGTGATACCCCCCGCGTAGATCTCGGCTTCGGCGGTAAACGGCGAGCGCTTGAAAAGCTTCAGGGGATTGAACGATAGGGGCGCGAGAGGCGGGTCCGCAGGAGCACAGGGAATCGTAGCCAGCATCGCCAGGAGAAGAGCGGAACACAGCATTCGGAATCGCAACACAGCGGCACCTCGCAAGTAGTGAACAACCGATTCGTGGGCGCGATTCTACTCGACATTCACCGATGGTTCAAGTCTACCGCTAAGAGAACTGCACATCGGGTCGCCAGGCTCCAGGGCCGGCGGGGGCGGTGGATTTGAATTTGCCGCATTCATAGCATAACCTACAAGCGGACGCGTGCCGGAGGCGGGTCGGGAGCCTCACTCCTCTGCGCGTCCCAAGAAAAAACCACTATGGATTCTTCCTCAACACCCTCTTCACTCGGAGTCGCCGCCAGCGCCCGTGGCTCGAAGCTCACGTCCCTCCTCGAAGGCATGCGGCCGACACAATGGGTGAAGAATGGGTTCGTATTCGCGGCCCTCATCTTCTCCCACAACCTGCTCAATTGGGAGCTGGCGGGCAGGGTGACGCTGGCGGCGCTGGCTTTCTGCCTGCTAGCAAGCGCGGGTTATCTATTGAACGATGTCCTCGACGCCGCGGAAGATCGCCAGCACCCGACAAAACGGCTGAGGCCTGTCGCGTCGCGCCGGCTCGGTGTGCGGACAGCCGGTGGTGTGGCGGGCGCGATGGCGTTCGTGGCGCTGACCACGGCGTGGTTGCTGGATCACCAGTTCTTCCTTGTCGGCGTGGCCTACGCGGCCGTGAACATCCTTTACTCGCTCTTCCTGAAGCGCGTGTTGTTGCTTGATGTCTTCGTTGTGGCAGCGGGATTTGTTCTGCGCGTGCTGGGAGGCGGCCTGGTGATTCACGTCGAGATTTCAGCCTGGCTCATCGTGTGTACGACGCTGCTGGCGCTTTTCCTGGCCTTGACAAAACGCCGGCACGAGCTTGTGCTCTTGGGCGAAAATGCCTCCAACCATCGGCCCATCCTGGCGCATTACAGCCCCTACTTTCTCGACCAACTGATTGGCATTGTCACGGCCTCGACGGTCATGTCGTATTCACTGTACACTCTCTCTGACGACGTGCTGCGTAAGTTTCCAGGCAAGCGACTGGAATTGACGATTCCCTTCGTCCTGTTTGGGATTTTCCGTTACCTCTATCTGGTCCACCAAGCCAGCGAGGGAGGGAATCCGACGCGGCTCCTGCTCACTGACCGCGTGTTGTTGGCGGTGGTCCTGATGTGGGCGGTTACGGTGGTTTTGATTGTCTATTTGTAGTCGGAGTTATGCTGGATAGAAAGATCTCGAGTCGCCGTCCTAAAGACCAGTCCCGCCACAGTGTTGGACGACTACAAGCGCCTCATGCGCCTGGCGGGCTACCAGCAGTTTGTCCCGCGCGGGCCTGAGGTGGCGCTGAAGATCAACATTTCCTGGCATTTCTTCTACCCCGCCTGCTCGA
>CAZTHM010000395.1:0-2183 GCA_964613505.1 uncultured Acidobacteriota bacterium
TATGCGGGCGACGGTGGGCGAGCGGAAGCCGACCTTCCGGGAGCAGGTGGCGGCGTTCTTCCGGCCCTCGCCTCAGCCCCGTGTAGCCTACGCCGTGGCGATGGCGATCTTTTCGTTCTCCATCATCGTCAACGCCGCGGGGCTCAATTTGCGCAAGCTCACTCTGGCGGACCTGAATCCTCGCACCTGGTTCAATCAGGCCAATCGCACCGGGCACCTGATGTATGCCCGCGCGGAGAAGTTCTACTACGACCTCCGAGTGGTCTATGAAATCGAGTCGCGCTTCCGGCAGTTGCGCTCTCAGCCCAGCGAGAAGCAAGAAACTCCGAAGCCCGAGACTCCTCCTGGAGGTTCGACCGATCGCAAGGAGCCGGTCGGAACGCAACTGGCCTCGGTACAAGACATGCTCACCGCCGCCGGGTCAGTCAGCGTGGTTTCAAACATCGCCGGAAAGGGAAGGACATCCCGATGAAATGCGCCAACCATCCTCAAAACGATTCTGTAGCCTTCTGCGGGCAGTGCGGACGACCGCTCTGCGCGGAGTGTAAGCACGACGTCCGCGGGATGGCCTATTGCGAGAACTGCCTGGCGGCGCGCGTGCAGGCGCCCTCTTTGCCCCCTTTGCCCCCCATCTTGGGTGGGGGAGTTGGCGCCAGTCCCGGTGTCGCCCTGGCGTTGGGATTCATTCCCGGCGTGGGCGCCATCTACAACGGTCAGATCATTAAGGCCCTGGTTCAGGTGCTGGTTTTTGGTTCCCTCATCGCCATGGGAGACCGCGTGGGAGGGGGCGTCGGGCCCATTTTCGGCCTGGCCGCGGCGGCGTTTTACTTCTACATGGTGATCGACTCTTACCAAACCGCCAAGGCCAAGTGCCTCGGCCAGCCGAGGGAGGAATGGTTCGGCCTGGGCGACCTGAAGATGAATGCCCCAATCGGCGCGGCCCTGTTGATCGGGCTGGGCGCGCTCTTCTTGCTCGACAACCTCGGGATTCCCGTTTTCCGGCACATGGGCAAGTTCTGGCCAATCTTCCTGATCGTCATTGGCGTAATTCTGTTGCAGCGACGGATGCGAGATGGAGGTCCAACTCCGCCCTCCGGTCCCGGTCCGTACGAACCACCCAAGGAAGGGCCTGGCAGTTTCTAGGGACCACACGTGATGTAGCACGCAGCAACAACGCAAAGGAGACCACGATGGATTTGCATAACCCGTTACTCATTCCGCTGGGGGCGTTCGTGATGGTGATCATCATCGTGGCCATCGCTCACATGACCAAGATGCGGGAGAAGGAACTCCAGGCCCATCAAGAATTGCGCATGAGGGAAATGGAGCACGAACGCAAGATGAAGGAAATGGAAATCGAGAAAGCCAAGGTCGAGTTGGATAAAGCTCGTGAGGTGAAGCGCACCTGACCGGGGCCGGCGGATCTGTTCTGGCAGAGCAAGAGCTTTAAGGAGGCTAATCGTGAACGATATGGCGAACTTCTTACCGATCATGATTCCCTTTGCAGGAATGCTGATGGTGATCATTGTGGTAGGCATCGTCTTTTGGTTCAAGGCTCGCGAAAAGGAATTGCAGTTCCACCAGGAGATGCGAATCCGCGAGATGGAGCACCAGCGCAAACTCAAAGAGCTGGAATTGGAGATCGAGAAGACAAAGGCCCGGCAGGCCGTCGATCGCGCCGCCTGAGCCGGCGTGGAGACCGTCGCCCTCGACCAGGGGAGGAGCGGGAGAAATGGACTCACCGGTGATCATTCCGCTGGCTGTCTTCGCCATGGTGGCCCTGATTGTGGCGATCACCAAAATGGCGAAGGTGCGAGACCGGGAACTGGAAGTCCAGCAACGCCTCCACCTGGAGCAATTGGAACACCAGCGCAAGATGAAAGAACTGGAAGTAGAACTGGAGCGCGTGAAGCAAGCGATGTAACTCCGCCTGCGAAGCGCGGCCGACGGAAACAAAAAGAGGGACTCAGGACCATGGGACTCACACCCACAACCGCCACGCCCCACCGCCGCAGCCTGACCGGCCCGGTGTTCTTGATCACTCTCGGCGTAATTCTTCTGCTCGACGAGCTTGTTCCCGGTTGGGGTTTTGGGAAGACGTGGCCGATCCTTCTGGTGGCCATCGGCGTGATCAAACTGCTTGAGGTCAGCCAGCCACCGCGCCCGCCGGAGGGGCCGCGGGT
>CAZTHM010000395.1:2283-3734 GCA_964613505.1 uncultured Acidobacteriota bacterium
CCATCTTCCTCTACCACAATTTCAACCCTTCGCTCCGCCCCTGGCAGATCATCGCCAAGTATTGGCCCATCATCATCATCTTCTGGGGCCTGTCGAAGCTGATTGATTACCTCCAGTCGCAGGCGCATCCGGAGACGACTCCTCCGCCCTTGTTCTCCGGTAGTGAAGTCGTGCTGCTGGTTTTGATTCTGGCGCTGGGCACGCTGGTCTCGAAGGTTGTCCTTCGGCCTTGGCAGCACTGGCCGTCCGCCGTGGGCATTGACGTGGACGATGATTTTGGAAATCTCTTTTCGGAGTCTTATACCTATACGAAGACCGTTTCCCAGCCGGTCAAGTCGCCCACCGGCCTGGTGGTTGTGGTCCGCCGCGGAGATGTGGAGATTCGCGCCTCCGATCAGGACTCCATCGAAGCAGTTGTGAAGGAGACCGTCCGCGCTCCGAACGAAGACGAAGCCAAGAAGGCTTCGAACCAGCTCCAATACTCGATCGTCGAGCAGGCGGGACGCTACATCCTGCAAACCAACCTCGACTCCCTGCCGAATAATGGCCGTAACGTCCGGCTCGACATCACTCTGACGGTGCCTAGGGCGCTGGCCGCGGAAATCACCACCGAGCGCGGCGACATCATCCTGGACGGCCTGAAAGGCGAGCAGACCCTCACCGCCAAGCGCGGCGACCTCCGGGTTTCGAACGTGGAAGGATTTGTCCGCGCCCACAAATCGGGCGCCTCGGCCGAATTCCGCGACATCAAGGGCAACGTCGATATCGACGGCCGCGGCCGCGACGTGGAAGCGACCAATGTCACCGGGACCGTCGCCGTGAACGGGGAGTTCAGCGGGTCATTGCAGTTTCAAAACGTGGGACAAACCCTGCGCTTCAACTCTTCCCGGACCGACATGACCGTCCAGAAGCTCAGCGGCCGGCTGAATATGGAGATCGGCTCGCTCGAGGCCTCCGGGATTGACGGCCCGTTTGAAGTCTCCACCAAGCAGAAGGACATCAGCCTGGTAGAATTCAAGCACAGCGTCAAGATCACGACCTCGAACGGGGGCGTGCGGCTCCAGACCTCGACTCCGCCCACCCAACCCGTGAATGTGGACGTCAACAAGGGCGAGATCGAATTGGCTATACCCATCAAATCCAACTTCCAGATTGACGCGCGATCGCACCACGGCAATGTGGAGTGCGAGTTCCCCGGCCTCACGGTGAATGAAGAGAGCGAAACGCCTTCGATCAGCGGCACGTTCGGCAAGGGCGGGCCGACGCTGCGCCTCGCCAACTCCTATGGCACCATCCACCTCCGGAAAGAAGAAGGCGGACCGCCGCCTCCTGCCGGGACTCACCCGCAACTCCTGCCCAAAGAACCCGCTCCGCCCGCGCCCGCCGCGCCCCCTGCTCCTCCGAAGGAAAAGGCCACGTCAACCCACTTGCGACGCGGGCACACACCGGCC
>CAZTHM010000396.1:0-3717 GCA_964613505.1 uncultured Acidobacteriota bacterium
ACTTTCCTCTTGACAAAGAGGCTACGCATGTTATGCTAGGTATCTGGGCCGGGAAGCTGGCCGTGGGCCCCCCGGGGTGAATGCACTGCGGCGCTGCACGGGGGCGGACCGCGCTCGGGACTTGGGAGGCCAGGCGAATGATTCCGGAAAGGGGACGTTGGTGCAAGGGCGGTACAAAGGTGTCTCAAGTTGCTCGCGGCTCGTCACCCAGCGAGGCAATTTTCGCCTCATCGGCCCCTTATATAGAGAGGATGCGAAGCTAAAACGTCTTTTAGAATGAGTGCGTTACAATTTCTTGTAGAGAACGAACCTAAATATGTTGTTGAAAACAAAGGGACTGTGTAATATTTCTACGGAGCTAAAATGTGCCATTGAATCAGTAAGTTAGAAACATTTAGGTTCGGAGACGAACCTAAATCAGGGCCGCCTGCAAACCCGATTCTCGCGCCCGACGGCCCCGCGGCAGTTACGCCCATCATGGCTCGATACGGCATATTGCTTTTCCCTGCCCAGAGGCGTAAATTACCGGAAGGGATAGCTCGCCTTTAGGAGGGGGGTACCTATGACTCTGAAAGCGATGCTCGTAGCGAGCGCACGGACCCTCTTGGTGTTGGGCGTGGCGCTTTCATTAGGGCGCGCGCAAGACCAAGCGACTTCGCTCGGCGACATGGCCCGGCAGTTGAAAGCGCAGCGCGCGAAGGCGGGGAAGAAGCCGGTCAAAGTCTACTCGAACGACAATCTCCCCAAGCGACAGCCCGGCGAAGCCCTGACCATGGCCGGCGGGATCTCGGGCGAAGTTCCCCAACTGCCGCCGGGCGATTCCGCTTCTGCGGGGGGCGGAGGCAGCGAGGCGTCATCGAGCGCGACCACCGGCGCGCATGACGAAAAGTACTTTCGAGCGAAAATGACCGAACTCCGCGATCGCCTGGAAACCCACCAGCGACTGCTAAACGTCTTGCAGCAAAAACAGTCCCAGGGACAGACTCAGTACTACGCCGATCCCAACAAAACCCTGCAACAGGAATTCTCACGCTCCGACGCAACCAAAGCCGTGGACGACGTCTCCAAGATGCAGCAACAAATCGCCGACGACGAGAAGGCCATGGATGACCTGCGCGATCAACTTCGTCGTGAGGGAGGCGAACCCGGCTGGCTGCGTTAGTCCGGTCGATTCTTGCGCTGTGCAGGTCTCCAGGGATTTATCAATCGAGGGTCAAGGCTGCGTTAGAACCCCAAGTGAGGTGCCATGAAACGCCAAAACCTGATTTTGGCTGGAGCCGCCTTAATGGCGCTCCTTTTCGCTTCCCTTGCCGTTGCCCAAGACCTGGGTGACCTGGCACGCCAGGAGAAAGCCAAGCGGGCCAAGCAAACCAAGAAGCCTGCCAAGGTCTACACCAACGAGAATATGCCGGCGCGGCCACCCGGAGAAGGACCCACTGCTGCCGCCTACATTTCTCCCGAGGCGCCGCCCGCGACGATTCCTATTCCCGGCGCACCGGAGATAAAGCCGGACGAAGAGCCAGAGAAGCAGGGTTCGAAGGAATTGTGGCAGGGCCGATTCAAAGCCGGCAAGCAGCAGATTGCTGCGGCCGAGGATTCGCAACGTCTTTCAGAAGATGAGTTGAGCCTTCTCCAAATCCAGCAAGCGCGCGAGTTGGACGCCGACACCCTGAAGGAACTCGACGTCAAGGTCAAAGACAAGACCGCGGACGTCGCAGCCAAGCGCGCTCAGACCGACAAAGCCAAGAAGGCGCTCGAAGCTCTGGAAAAGGATTTCAAGGACAGCGGCGCCCCCGCCGACTGGGGCAAGACGGAGTAATCGAATCTACTTCTAAGTGTCGTAATTTCATCGTCTTAGGGGAAACCCATCAGGGTTTCACTCCCAGATGTAACGCTGCGACCCCACCGAAAAAGTTTCGAAAGTTGACATTCGAAAAACCCGCTTCGAGGAGCGCCGCGGCCAGCGATTCCTGATCCGGAAACAGCGAAACAGATTCGGGCAGATACTGGTACGGCCCCTCGACGCCTGAAATCCACGTCCCCAGGCGCGGCAAGACGTGGTGGAAGTAGAATCGGAAGACCGGCCCAAACACTGGCCAGCGCACGCGCGAGAATTCCAGAATCGCGACAGCCCCTCCTGGCCGGAGCACGCGAAGCATCTCGCGAAGCCCGGCGCGGTAATTCGCCAAATTCCGAAAGCCAAACGCCACACTCACTACGTCGAGCGAACCGTCGCGGAACGGCAACGCCAGTGTGTCAGCCTCGAGAAATGAGATTGCCTTTGCGGCGACTCGCGCTTTGGCTTGCCCGCGCACCAGCATGGGATGGCAGAAGTCGGCGCCCATCACCGCTCCTGCCGAATAGCGCGCCAGCGACAGTGCCAGGTCTCCCGTGCCGCAGCAAACGTCGACGGCAATCGAGCCCGGCATTTCGAGTCGCGGGCGGAGTGCCAGGGCCGTGGCGCGCCGCCAGGCGATGTCGCGGCCGAGCGAAAGGAAGTGATTCAGGAAATCGTAGCGCGGCGCTACGGCCGCGAACATCGAGCAGACCGCGCGCGCGGTTGACGCCGGATCGTCGGGTGTTCCGAGCGGGCTTCCCTGGGCGGAGCGCGGCGCGGGGTCGGTCATCTTAGCGGCCCCGCTGCACGTCTTCGAAAGCGGCCGCCACCTGCGCGGCTGGGACGTCGGCGGTGATTTTGATTTTGCCGATTTTTTCCGGCAACACCCAGTGGATTCGCCCGCCGACGGCTTTTTTGTCGCGCGGCAGCAAGCGCAGCACGCGCTCGGGCTTGAGGTCGATGAGGACGGGCAGCGGACCCACGCGGCGCACCAGTCGCGTGATTCGCTCGCTCTCGGAGGTCGCCAAGATTCCCAGCCGTTCAGCCAGACGCGTCGCGGCAAGAATGCCCCAGCCGACCGCTTCTCCGTGCAGGAACCGGTGATAGTGGGTCACTTCCTCCAGCGCATGCCCAATGGTGTGCCCGAGGTTGAGAACCCGGCGCAGGTCGCTTTCGCGCTCATCATGGCTCACGACGTCCACCTTGACCGCCGCGGCCCGCGCCAGAAGCGGGCCAAGCGATTCAGCGTCTTCCGGCCGAAGCGAGTCCATTTCCTTCTCCAGCCGGTCAAACAATGGCCCGCCCACCAGAATCGCGTGCTTCACAACCTCGTAGAAGCCGGAGCGAAAGGCGCGCCCGTCGAGTGACGAAAGGACCTTCGGTTCCGCCAGCACCATCCGAGGTGGATAGAATGTGCCGACCAGATTCTTCGTCGCCCCGACGTTGACGCCGGTCTTGCCGCCGATGGCGCTGTCTACCTGCGCGACCACCGTCGTGGGCACCTGAATACAATCGATCCCGCGCATGTAAGTCGAGGCCACAAAGCCGCCCAGGTCGCCCACCACCCCGCCACCAAAAGCGATCAGGAGGCTTCGCCGGTCGGCGCCGAGGGACAGCAGCCCCTTGATCACCCACTCGGCCATCTTCATGCTCTTGGAAGTTTCGCCCGACGGCACGGTGATTCGCCTGAGTTTCTTCAGTCCCGCCTCGCGGCAAAAAGCCTTGCCCCAACGCCCCCAGAGGGCGCGCTCGGAGAGAACGAAAATCGAGGTGTATCGCTTTTGCGGAAATCCCCGCAGTGCCTTCCACGCTCCGCCGCCCACGACGACATCGTATTCAAAACTTCCAGAACTGACACGCAACCGTTGCATGGGACCTCT
>CAZTHM010000397.1:0-3704 GCA_964613505.1 uncultured Acidobacteriota bacterium
GGCCGATCACCCCGAAGCCTACAAGGGCCAGCCCGGCATCGAGTTCATCCGCAATGTGCCCACGGTTTGGGATGTGACTAAGGTGTTGAATGGAGAAGTCGGCAAGTTTGTGACCATCGCGCGCCAGAAAGACAGCGTGTGGTATTTGGGCTCGATGACCAACTGGGACGAGCGCGATCTGGAGTTGCCCTTGGATTTTCTGGGGGCAGGGGATTACGAAGCTCAAATCTTCGCCGACGGCGCGGACGCTGACAAGGTTGCCACCAGCCTCAGCATCACCATGAAGCGCGTGAAGGCTGGCGACAAGCTCAGCATCCACCTCGCCCCCGGCGGCGGAGTGGCGGTGATATTGGCCCGTATGATGTGAGGGCAAAGGGCCCGCTGTCACGAACGCGCTGGGCGGGGCACCATCGGCGGAACTCAATCCTGAGGATTGGGGGAGAGGCGAATTCTGATTCTGTCGGGCTCCGCTGTGATGATTGCGCCGAGTTGAAATTGCTCGGCATGACCGGCAAGGACTTGCGCACACACTTTCCCCTGCTGACTCGCACGGAAGTTTACGATTCGTAAGATTCCACAGTGTTGGCTGCCACGAAGCACAGCTAGTTCGCCGAAGTCCTTGTCGAGTGTCACCAAGACTCGACCCTCTTCGTAGGCTATGACAAGGATCGCTTCGTCTCCAGGATCTTCGGCCCAGTCGCCTGCCCAGACCACGTCATGGCCGGCTCCCTCAAGCTCCTTACGGGTGTTGGGGGAAATGCAGGTATCCAGCAGGAGCTTCAAGAACCGACCTCAATGGAAAGTGGCTCAATCCGTTCGTTAGCGGTAATTCGGCGGGCATAAATCAGGCATGCCTGGATATCCTCGCGCTCCAGCCAGGGATAGGCTTCCAGGATGGTTTCAATGGTATCGCCAGCGGCAAGCATCCCGAGAACGTGCTCCACGGCGAGGCGGCGGCCCCGGATGATCGGCTTGCCACCGAAAATCTTAGAATTGACCGTTATCCGTTCCAGCAAGCGTTTTTCGTCCACAGAGCCTCCAGTACTAGGTGAATCGTACTTGATGCGACTCGTTCCTGCAACTCCCCCCGCGCAGTTTAGGCGCAAATTTCAGCCCCTGCGGTAGGCGCACGAGGCTTTGCGCCCTTACGACCTGCCGCGCCCGTAGAGCACGCGGCCGGGTTTCGCTCCGGTGTGTTCGCCTTTGCTCAGTACAACCGTTCCGTTGACGATCACGTATTCGATTCCCACCGAATACTGGAGAGGGTTTTCGAACGTAGCTTTGTCGGCGACGGTGGCTGGATCGAAGACTGTGATATCCGCCGCCATGCCGGGGCGGAGCAGGCCGCGGTCGCTGAGGCCGTTGATCTGCGCCGAGAGGGAAGTCATCTTGCGAATCGCCTCCGGCAGCGGCAACACTTTCTGCTCGCGCACGTAGTAACCGAGCACGCGCGGAAACGTTCCATAGAACCTCGGGTGGGGTTTGCCGATGAACTCCATCTGCGGCGTCACCGCCACGCCGTCGGAGCCGACGCCGACCCAGGGCTGCCTCATCGCCAGTTCCACGTCAGAGGCATTCATGCCGAAGTAAACTGCTTCGGCCGCGCCACCTTCGGAGATCAGCAAGTCGCACAGCGTATCGAGCGGGTCCTTCCCCATCATCTTGGCGACCTCGTCCATGCGCTTGCCTTCGTATTTCTTGTTTTCGGGTTTTTGGAGCGACGCCACGAGGACGCCGTGATAACCGCCCACGCTTTTGACTTCGTTGTCACCCCAGCCGGGCAGGCCGGTCTCGATGGCGCGACGAATTTCCGCGCGGTTCTTCGGATCCTTCAGGCGTTCGACAATCTGCTCCGACGTTCCCTCCAAAAACTTGGGTGGCAGGCACATTTCGAGCCCAGTCATCGCCGCGATGTAAGGATACTGGTCGGCGGTGATGTCCACTCCGCGGTCGCGCGCCGCCTGAATGCGTGCCACCTGCTCCGGCATGTGACCCCAGTTGTTGCGGCCGTACTTCTTGAAGTGGAAAATGTGCGTGGGCAGCCCGCCTTTCTCGCTGATCTCGATGGCTTCGTCGATGGCGCTCAGACTGTTGTCGCTCTCGCTGCGAATGTGGCTGGCGTAAACGCCGCCGTACTTGGCTGCCACTTTCGCCAGCTCGATCAATTCGTCAGTTGTGGCGAAAGCGTTGGGCGGGTAGATCAGTCCGGACGAGAGGCCGATGGCGCCCTCGCGCATGGCCTTCTCGACCAGGGCTTTCATCTTTTCACGCTCTTCAGCCGTGGGCGGGCGATCGACGTTTCCCATGACGCAGTTGCGCACCTGTCCGCTGCCCACGTAAGACGCGATGTTCACCGAAATGCCTTGGCGCTCAAGGCGCGCGAAGTATTCACCCAGAGTCGTCCAATCGCGCTTGAAACCGTAGCGGCGCAGACTCTTATCGAAGTCCGTGACCACGGGGCCCACCACAGGCGCCGCTGACTCCGCCTCACCCAGGATCTCGGTTGTCACGCCCTGCCGGATTTTGCTCTGCGCCGCGCCGTCCACAACCAGTGTGTAGTCCGAGTGGCTATGAAGATCTATGAACCCGGGCGAGACAATCAGCCCCTTGGCGTCGATCACCTGCCGTGCCGTGGCGTTCGGTAGACGGCCCACGTCGGCGATCTTGCCGTCTTTCACCGCCACCGAACCCGCAAACCACGGGCCGCCGCTGCCGTCGAGGATCTGGCCGTTAACGATCAGCAGGTCGTATTGGGGTTCCTGTGCGGAATGACGATGGGCGAGAATCGCCAGCAGGCAGGTGGCTGCGCACAGTCCCAACGCACCGAATGCAAATGGCTTCATGACACGCTTAAGCATGACAGGCCTCCCAGAGATTAGCAGCGGCGCCGTCCCGGGCGACCAACCATCACCCCGAACGGCTGCCGGCCAAGGCATTATAATGGACGGCGATGAATCAAGAACCAGAAACGAAACTCGTGCCGGTCAAAGTCTTTGTTGGTGCGTCCGCGCGCATTGACGCAGAGTTGGCGAGAAGCTTGCTCGAATCGCAGGGGATCGACTGTTTCCTTTCGGGCGAGGTTGCCGCGGCGACAATCCCATTCCTTGAGATCCCGCTCCTGGTCCGAGAGGAAGATGCGGAGCAGGCTGCCCTTACCCTGCAAGATGTCTTGGATTCTGATGTTGCCGCTCCTGATGAGTAGCTTAGCGGGGCGGGGAATAGTCGGCGGCTGGCGGCGCTGGCGGTGTAGAACGCTGCTTTGCCGGCTTAATCTGCCGCTCCAGCCGCTCGATGGCCTTTTGAACTTCTATTGCCTCTTCAGCCTCTTTCGCCGAAGGTAACAGGTCGAGGTACCTGCGATAATTCTCCAGCGCCTTCTGCTTCAGGCCCAGCCGGTCGTAAACCCTTCCCATTCCCAGACAAGCCTGAGGGTTGTAAGGATCGGTCTTGGCCGCTTCCTGAAAGCGGCTGAGTGCGGCACGGTACCTCTTCCGGCGCAAGTAAAAGTTTCCGACCTCGACGGATTTCCACGCCGGAGGAATGACGAGGGGCTTGGTCTCTTCCTCGGGCTCAGGCTGAGCGTCAGGCGGATGCGCTTCCTGGGTGAAACGTGGCTGGGACACCAGGCCTGTTGCAATCACCAGGGCAGCCGCCAGAGCCAGCACGCATCGCATAAAAAGATTCTCGCCGCTTGACGAAGCACT
>CAZTHM010000398.1:0-3696 GCA_964613505.1 uncultured Acidobacteriota bacterium
CAAAGCCGGCGAGCTGAACGAACAGGAAAGGGAAGTCGCCTTCGCCCCAGGCGCGTCGCCAATCCTGAATCAGGGTCGAGAAAAGCTTGCGGTACTGATAGGCGCGGCTGGCGTTCGATTCGCCCTGGTACCAGATGGCTCCGGCGATGCGATAGGGAATGAGCGGCGCGATCATGCCGTTGAAGAGACCTCCGGCGCGCCACGGGCTGCTGCGCGGGTCGTCGGGCACGCGCGGCGGCGAAGGCGCGACTTTACCCGCGGCTTCGTTCTGCCGCGAGGTCTGATCCCACTGGTCGAGGTCCAGCCGGAACTTATCAAGGAGCTTGGGGTATTCAGCGAGCCCCTGTGACCACTTGTCGGTGATCGAAGCCAACTCGGGCTCGGCGGCGAGCGTCGAGGTGCGCGTCCAGGCCTCGGCGGGAGTTCCTCCCCAGGAAGTGTGAATCAGGCCGATGGGAACACCCAGCGCCTTGTGCAAATCGCGGCCGAAGAAATATCCCACCGCGGTGAATTCTCCCACGGTCTGTGGACTGGCGACGAGCCATTGGCCCTGGACGTCCGACTGCGGCTGCCCGGCGACCGCTTTCTTGACCGAGAAGTGACGAATCATCGGGAAATTCCCGGCAGCAATTTCCTGGGCGGAATTCATGACCCCGCCCCAGGCGCGCGGGCTGTCGCCGACCGCCATCTCCATGTTGGATTGGCCGGAGCAGACCCAGACTTCACCGACAGCAACGTTGTGAAGCGTGATGGAGTTCTTGGCCGCAATCGTCATTTCAAACGGCCCGCCCGGCTTAAGCGGACCCACTTCGACCTTCCACCGGCCTTGACTGTCGGCGGTGGCCGTCGCCTTCCGGTCGGCAATCGACACGGTCACCGACTCGCCCGCATCAGCCGTGCCCCAGACGAGGTCTTTGGCGTTGCTTTGCAGAACCATGTTGTCGCCGAAGAGGGGTGTAAGTTTTACCTCGGCGAGAACCGGCGACGCCGCGACGATTGCCAATGCCAGCAGCCCGATCAAACGTTGCGTGATTGGATGACGCATTTGTTCTCCTTCGATTGTTTTGACCTCGGGGATGGTAACGGTGTGACGGGGCGCGCGCAAGAGGCAAAATGCAGTGGACAGTGGACAAAGTACAGAAGCCGGAAGCAAGAAGCCAGAAGTAAGAAGACTAAGGACCAAGGACGAAGGACGAAGGACGAAGGACAACAATCCTCGACGCTGCGCGCGATTATTCCGCCGCCACAAACTTCACGCAGACCGGTGAAGGAACTTCGATCGTCTGGCCGGTCGGGGTGAGGCGGCCGGTCTTGGAATCGATGCGGAAGACGACGATGTTGTCGGAGTCCTGGTTGGCCGCGAAGAGATAAGTTCCCGAGGGATCGATCCCGAAATTGCGCGGTGTTTTTCCCTTGGTCGAGACGTGCTCGACCAACGTCAGCGTGCCTTTGTCGGGATCAATCGAAAACACCGCGATGCTGTCGTGGCCGCGATTCGAGCCGTAAAGAAACTTGCCCGATGGATGCACGTGGATATCAGCATCGTCGTTGCTCCCGGAATAATCTTTGGGGAGAGTCGAAATCGTTTGCAGTTCTTTCAAAGCTCCCGCCGCCGCGTCATAGGCGAACGCCGTGATGATGGATCCCATTTCGCATATGGCGTACGCGAACTTGCCGCGGGGATGAAAATCAAAATGCCGCGGCCCGGCGCCGGGATTGACCTTGGCGAACGGCGGGTCGTTGGCCGTGAGCGAACCCTTCGTCGCGTCAAATCGGTAGACAATCAGTTCGTCGAGCCCGAGGTCTGCCGCGACGGCGAAGCGGTTGTCGGGCGAGAGGTTGATGGAGTGCGCGTGTGGCCCCTCCTGGCGCTCGGGATTGGTGCCGTGACCAGTGTGCTGGATAAAGGCCGATGCCTCTCCGAGGCGGCCATCATCGCCGATGGGGAAGGCCGCCACACTGCCGCCACTGTAGTTTGCCACCAGGACGTACTTTCCGGTTTTGTCCACCGCCACATAGCAAGGGTCCGCGCCACGCGAGGAGACCGAATTGAGCAAGGTGAGCTTTCCGGTCTTCGTGTCGATGGCGAATGAACTGACCGCCCCGCTCTTCTTGCCGTTGTCGTTGTCAACTTCGTTTGCGGCAAAAAGGAAACGCCGGCCGGGATGAATCGCGAGATAAGAGGGGTTGGTGGTTTCCGCCACCGGTCCCAGAGGCGACAACTTGCCGTTGCTCGAATCGAAGCGGTAGGCGTAAATGCCTTTGCTGTACTGGCCGGTGTAAGTCCCAATGTAGACCAGCAGCTTGCCTTTCGCCGGTGGCTTGGCCGCCAGCCGCGCGGAAGAGGTCAGGAGCAATAAGGCGAACATCGGACCAAACAATACCAGGGAATAAGTCATGGTTTTCATGCCTCTATAAGAGCGCATCGGGCGGGGAATCGCAAGAGGTAGTCACGAGGAAGCCCGAGCCGGATTATCATGGTGGCTCCTCCTTACCTCCGCGGGGCATTCGGCCCCCCCGAGTGATCCAATGCGGCCTGTGAGTGTGACAATCACGGAATCGTCCCGAAAGCGGACGGGCCTATCCCATAACCGGACACTTTTCGACCCACGAAACCTGCGCGCTATCTCTACCCTAAAGAAAACAAATTGGTTATTTCTTACCTCAATGGCGGTAAAATTGCCCGAGTACTCTCAGAGGGCTTTATCATGCACACACTGCTTCAGGACGTTCGCTTCGGCCTGCGCATGTTGGCCAAGAACCCCGGCTTCACCGCCGTGGCCGTCGCGACGCTGGCGCTTGGAATCGCAGCCAATACGACGATCTTCAGCGCCGTGAACGGCTGGATGTTGCGGCGCCCGCGCATTAAGGATCCCGCCAGGGTAGTCGTGATCCTAACCACTGACCCAGCCAAGGGAGGATGGGGATGGGACCGCCAACCTGTTTCCGCCTATGATTTCGTTGCCTGGCGGGAGCAGAGCCATGCCTTCGAGGACATGGTTGCGAGCGAAGGGAACGACTTCGCTCTGACCGGAGAAGGTGAGCCGGAGCGGCTCGACGGGATGCGCGTGTCCTCGAGCTATTTCACTGTCCTGGGTGTGTCTGCCGCCTTGGGACGGACCTTCCTGCCCGGTGAGGACCAGTCTGGTCGCAACCAAGTCGTCATCCTGAGCCACGGATTGTGGCAACGCCGGTTCGCCGCCAACCCCAGGGTGGTCGGGGAGGTCGTGCGCCTCAATGGCGAGCGCCACACCGTGGTCGGGGTCATGCCCAGTGGATACCGGCTGGGAGTGTACGGCGGCCCGCAACTGTGGACGCCACTCGTCTTCCCCCCGGAGAGCACTCTCCCCACAGCCCGCGGGAACCGCAGCCTGGAAGTCATGGCTCGCCTGAAATCCGGGGTAAGCGTTGAGACGGCAAAGGCTGAGATGGTGGCTCTCGCCCAACGCTCCGAGCAAGCTTACCCCGGCACGAGCAAGGGTTGGAGCGCCACGGCAATGTCCATCCAGCACTACATTGCCGATGAGTTTGGGGTTGGCATGAGGCTGCAGATGGGAGTGGTCCTCTTTGTCCTGCTCATTGCTTGCGTCAACATTGCATGTCTGCAGCTTGCGCGCGGCGCCGAGCGCCAAAGAGAGTTCGCCGTGCGCGCGGCTCTGGGCGCGAGTCGTTTCCGCCTGGTCCGCCAATTGTTGG
>CAZTHM010000399.1:0-3687 GCA_964613505.1 uncultured Acidobacteriota bacterium
TTTCCATCATCGCCTTCGGCGGCATCGTCGTGACGGACACCGAACCGAAATTCGCGGCCAATATCGTCGCCGAGGCGTTCGACCGCGGGATCAACTATTTCGATGTTGCGCCCAGCTACGGCAACGCACAGGAGCGCCTGGGGCCCGCGCTCGAGCCTTACCGCAAGAAATCGTTTCTGGCCTGCAAGACGACGAAGCGCGACAAGACCGGTTCGGAACAGGAGCTCGAGGAATCTTTGAGGCTTTTGCGGACTGACCACCTCGACCTTTACCAGTTTCACGCCGTGACCACGAAGGAGGATGTGGAGAAAATCTTCGGGCCTGGTGGCGCGATGGAGACGTTTCAGGCGGCGCGCCAGGCGGGCAAGATCCGCTTTATGGGTTTCTCCGCGCACTCCGTCGAGAACGCGCTGGCCATGCTCGACCACTACAACTTCGACACCATCCTCTTTCCCATCAACTTCGTCTTGTTCTCGCAAGCCAATTTCGGCCCGCAGGTAGTCGAGCACGCGCGAAAGAAGCACATGGGAATTCTGGCGCTCAAGGCGATGGCCAAGGGCGCGTGGTCGGAGGCCGCGAAGAAAGACCACCCCTTTCCGAAGTGCTGGTACGAGCCGGCGGCGCTGCCCGAGCAGGCCACGATGGGACTGCGCTGGACGCTCTCCCAACCCATCACCGCCGCCGTGCCGCCGGGAGATGAAAAATACTTCCGCCTGGCGATGGATGTCGCACAGAAGTTCCAGCCGATTAGTGCGGAGGAAGAGAAGACTCTGATGGCCGGCGCCACGGGCGTCGAGCCCCTCTTCCGTCTCGGCAACGCGTGACGATGTCGCAGCGTTGGTTTGTGGCCGGCACCCCGCTAGCGATTAGCGAGGACCCTAAAGCCTTTGCCCTCGAGCATCAGCTCGTCTGCCGTGACGAGCGTCAGGTCATAGAAGCGTGCCGTGGCGGCCAGGAGTGTGTCGACTGGATCGCGGTGAGGGAGGTAGATCTCACGGGCACAGAACACCACCTCCTTGGTGAGCGGAGCCTCTCTGATGGAAACTCTCTCCAAGGCGAGACGCACCCACTCCTCGACGCTCGAGCCGATCGACACCCTTCCCTTTTCGGCGAGCACGGTTAATTCCCACACGCTCAACGGTGACAGCCACAATTCATTCGACGGGCTTTCAAGCGCTCGCGCAACTCTCCGCTTCAGACGCGCCGGTTCTGCCCTGCTCCAAAGCCAAATGTGAGTGTCCAAGAGGAGTTTCATTTACGAAGAACTTCCCAATCGCTCTCGTCGCTTGCCGGCGCCACGATATCGCCCATAAACTTCATTGTTCCGGCCATATCTCCCAGCCAGTGTTTGGGCCGCGGCGGGGGAGGTGCAGGAATCAGTTGCGCAGCTGGTTTCCCAAACTTCGTAACCAGGACGGGTTGCCGTGTGCGCTGGACGCGTCTGATTACCGAAAGGCAGGTCGCCTTGAATTTGGATGCCGCGATCTTTTCCATGTACAATTTGTACCATGGTCAATGACCATAGTCAATTTGTTCTACCCCGCAATCTCTCCTTCCATCGGACTGCCCCAACGGCTGTCCCGGCGAGAGGGCGCTAGGCGCGACGTTCCTGCGGTCCCGGTCAACCGGAGTAGTGATAATCTTTGGCGGACCCGCTTGTGGCGGGAACTTATCAAGTCTCGGCGATTCATAACCGAGGAGGAGACCGGATGCCATCATCCACCGACGACCGATTGAACCTCGGGCAAGCCGCCTCCGCAGCCGGCACTGGTTCGGCAAGCGCGACCGCTGGGGACTGGGTCATCGCGCCTGGCTGCGCGCCGAAGGGTCCTCCGACATGGTTTTTGAGGGCAAGCCTATCATCGGCATCTGCAATTCCTGGAGCGAATTGAACAACTGCAACGCGCACCTGCGCCAGGTGGCGGAGGCGGTGAAGCGCGGCGTCTGGGCGTCGGGCGGATTCCCGCTGGAGTTTCCGACCATCTCGCTCGGCGAGATGCTGATGAAGCCCACCACGATGCTCTATCGCAACTTGATGGCGATGGACGTGGAAGAGTGCATTCGCGCCTATCCGCTGGACGGCGTCGTGTTGCTCTGCGGCTGCGACAAGACCACGCCCGCGCAACTGATGGGGGCGGCCAGCGCGGACATCCCGGCCATCATGGTTCCCGGGGGGCCGATGCTGCGCGGCATGTGGCGCGGCCGGGAACTCGGCTCGGGCACCGACGTGCGGCGCTTCTGGGACGAAGTCCGCGCCGGGCGCATGGGCGAGGAAGAGTGGTGCGAAATCGAAAGCTGCATTTCGCGCAGCGCCGGCCACTGCACCGTCATGGGCACCGCCTCGACGATGGCGTGCGTTGCCGAAGCGCTCGGCATGACGCTTCCCGGCTGCGCGGATATTCCGGCTTCCGATTCGCGTCGCATGGTCATGGCGGAAGAAAGCGGGCGGCGCATCGTGGAGATGGCGCTCGAGGATTTGCGGCCCTCGCGCGTGCTCACGCCGGAAGCCTTCGAAAACGCCATCCGCGCCGACATGGCCATCGGGGGCTCGACCAATGCCATCATTCATCTGGTCGCCCTTGCCGGAAGAGTGGGTATTGATCTGCCGCTCTCCAAGTTCGATGAAATTTCCCGGACGACTCCGGTCGTGGCCAACCTGAAGCCATCGGGCGAATTTCTGATGGAGGATTTCAATTACGCCGGTGGGCTGCCCGCGGTCATGAAGGAGATCAGCGCGTTACTTCATCGCGACGCCTTGACGGTGAACGGCAAGACGCTGGGCGAGAATGTCGCGCGCGCCGGCTGTTACAACCGCGACGTGATCAAAACGCTCGATCAGCCGCTGCAGCCGGAAGGCGGGACGGTGATCCTGAAAGGCAACCTCTCGCCGCACGGCGCCGTCCTCAAGCAGTCGGCCGCGTCGCCGCATTTGCTCCGGCACAAGGGGCAGGCCGTGGTGTTTCAAAACGCCGACGACTTGATCGAGCGCATCGACGATCCCAAGCTGGACGTGGATGAGAACTCGATTCTGGTTCTGAAAAACGCCGGGCCCAAGGGCGCGCCGGGCATGCCCGAGTGGGGCCATCTGCCCATTCCCGCCAAGCTGCTCAAGGCGGGCGTGAAAGATATGGTTCGTCTGAGCGACGCGCGCATCAGCGGCACGAGCTTCGGAACGATTGTCGTCCACATCGCGCCGGAAGCGGCCATTGGCGGGCCGCTGGCGATCGTCAAAAATGGCGACGAAATTGAAATGAATGTTCCCGAGCGCCGGCTGGAGCTGTTGATCTCGGAGGCCGATTTGAAAAAGCGGCTTGCCGCCTGGCGCCCCGACGCGCCGCACTACACGCGCGGGTACGGCAGGATGTTTCTGGACCACATTCTCCAGGCGCACGAAGGCTGCGACTTCGATTTCCTGCGCGGCCGGAACGGCGAAGCTTCCGACCCCATGCGGCGGTTCCGAAATCCCGGAGTGTAGACGCGGGCCGCGTAGCCACGGCACGGGCTGGGTGCCGTGGGCTTTCCAAAACGGGGCATCAAGAACCCACGGCAATAAAAGCATGCCGTGGCTACCGGCTACGCGCGTGGAGTGTCTTTCCATCCTTACCATGGTTCCCAGGTATTTCCCCCACGTCCACCGAGCAATCGCAGTTTCTTCTTGACAGCAAGCCGGTAGCGGGTATAAAGGGG
>CAZTHM010000400.1:0-3681 GCA_964613505.1 uncultured Acidobacteriota bacterium
CGTAGAAGCGGCCGATACTGCGCTCCAGCCAGGCCAGAAGAATCGCGGCCGCCATGGCCACCGCCACCTTGGTGTACAGAGCGAAGTCGAAAAATACATTGGGCCCAAGGAGTCCAACGAAGCCCAACCACAGAAGCACTGCCAAAAAAGCGAGCGACGGGTGGATATATTGAGCGATGGCGGAGGCGACGAGTGCCATCAACACTAGCGTGATCAGTACAAGGAGATACTGGCTGTGGAGCGGACTCCCGCCGTCAGGAGTGAGGGTGCCAGCCAGTGCGCTGCCGGGGAACTTTATCGTTACGAGACCAGCGAACCCGAGAATGGCCGCCCAGAGACCATCTCGCTGGCTGCGCTGAGCAACGGCGACGGGCAACCCCAAGTAGAGAGGCGCAAAGAAGTAGTCATCGAAGGACAAGTGTGGTCCCGCGAGGCGCTGCGCCAGACCCAGGATCAGCAACAGCCAAACATAGGCCCACACGGGGCGCCCCCAAATCAGGTCCGTGTCCACTTCGGGTATCGGTCCGATGGGGGGAGTCGGCGCAGGCAGGGCGTTTTCCGCGCGTACCCGCGCCCATGTGGCCTGAGCGTTGCGATAGAAACGTGTGAACTCTACGAGGTGCCGACGGAAAAAGTCCGTCGTCGCCACCCACGTCCAAGGCATTTCGCTGACGGGTGTGTTGAACCGCACTGAGTAAATCTTCCCCTCCAGCGCCACGAGAACTAACAGGAGAGCCACGGGATTGAGGCTGCCGACGAAGAGGAGCCCGAGGACCAACAGGATCCAATTCATCTGTCGGCGCCAGTCGATTGAACGGACGTCCCGAAGGGCAATGGCAAATTGCTTTCGCCTGGACAGGAACCAAGTCAAGCGAAGTTGCAGCACCCGCCGGTTCGTCAGCACGGTGTGGGTCCGCACCAACCGGCCCTCAACCTCCAAGCGGTCGAGCACCTTTTCGCCGTCGAGGAGGTCGGGATTGAATTTCTCGCGGCGCAGCAGCAGGTAGTTACGCGTCCACACGTAGAGGAGAAGCGTCGCCAGAAAAACCAACAACGCGGAGGCAACACTTATCAGTGCCACGATACTGCCCATTGGGAGTGTGAGCATGTCGCACCTACCACAGGATTTCGTAGAGATTTGGCTGCACAGACTGCACTAGCCAACGGAAGTCGGCCTTGCGTAGCGCCACTCGGACCTCCTGAACTTGCTTGCGTGCCTGGACCGTCACCTGGCATTCGGAAAGGTCCCCGCGCAGTAAACTTCCCATCGAATCCTCCCTCTGAAAGGAACACGGGGAGATGCGCTGGGCCTTCGGGATATTGGCTTTAGCCAGATATTCCTTTGCCAGTGGTTCACCGTACTTGAACTGAAACGTCGCGGGGTCATTCAGTTCGCTGCGCTCGATCCCGGCAATCTCCTGCTTCATATTCGGGTTGAGGAGGGGTAGCCCCATCCGATCCAGGAAAGCGAGCCGGAGTCGGCCCTTCGGACAGGGCGGCTGGACTGCCCAGCGCCGCGCGATCCTCCTCAGAAAGGAAGGTCCACGCCTCGCGTTCAGCAAAGCGGCCACGGTCACGGCCTTGACGGAAATCCTCTGCATTGTCGATGCGAGCGCGTTCGTCGGGAGAGAGCGCCTCGAATCCCTGCTCGAACAGAAATGCGTTGTAGCGGCTTGTGTCATCCATAAGTTGCATTCGTTCCTCAACCGGAAGGCGATTGAAGGCCTCTCGGCCTAGAGTCCTCACTTGCTCTTGAAGTCGCTCGTAGGCAACCATGGCCTGCTGGAGCCCTCGCTGGCGATAATCATGCCAGCGCGGCATCCCCAAACGAACCACATAGTCGTATATCGAGCTCACCCTTTGATATTTCTGCTCGCCGAAATGCCGCACAAATACGCGATAGTAATCAGGAGTCGAGGCCTTCTGGAGTTCGTCCAGCTTGCCGCTGCTCGCAGCCTCCAAAAGTCGGCCAACCGTGCCCTGCGGTGCCGAATAAGGCTGCTGGGTGTGCGACCAATACAGATATGCTGCCGCCAGAATGGCCACCGCCAGCAAGCCGATCTCTAAGCCAAGCGAATATGTCTTGTTCTGCATGGTCCCTGCTCCCACATGAGTAACACTGATGTTTTCTATTCTCCGCTCGCAAAATACCGAATGAGTTTAGCTTCCAATCGCAAACATGTACGCCTAAGGAAGATGCCTGTCAAGAATAATGTTGGACAGTGTAATAGTGCAGACAAAATGTCGCATATATTATGATTTGAAAAATGGGGATTTGCCATGACAACGCCAAAAGCCGCCGCTCACTTCCTATCTTGATCTCGAGAAACGGCGGCCTCCGAATTCATCGGAGCGGACGCCGACTGTCGCTACAGCCATCGCACCTCGTCACCGCATCATCGAGAAGCTTGTGGGCGTGAGAAGCATATTGGTAATATTGCGCACGATCTCGCCGCCTTTGCGGATGGACTCGTCGCGGAGCTTGACCCAGTCGGGATTGTCGCGAAACGCCTGCCAGGCCTGCTCGCGCTGGGCGGGGCTATCGAAAGGCGTCAGGTAAACCATGTTGGGCTGGTTGGGCCCGGTGAGCGTGTCGCCGTAAAGAATCGGGTGGATGCCGCTCTTGTGGAAGATGTCGATTTCGCCGCCCGCAAAGCGGTCGTGCAGAAAGCCGAGTTGCTTCCAGGTGGGCGTTTCGTAGATTCTCATCTCGAAGACCTTGTGCGTGGGATCGCCCGCCGCGAACGGTTTGATGGGCGGCGAAAAGGGGGTGGAATTCAGCAGGATCATGTCTTCGCGATAAAAAGCCGGCCCGTCTTTTTCCAGATCGACCACGGCGGCGTCCCAGTCGGGATCGGCGCGGAGTTCGCTCCAAACCGCTTGCCGGTCCGAGAGCGACAAGTAGATGCGAATGAAATGCACGGCAGGAATGTGCGCGCCGACATCAACCGTAAAAACTCCGACGGGACCGAACTTGTGCTTTTGCCAGAGGGGCATGGCGCGCTTCTCCAGCCAGCGGAGAGCGTTGCCGACTTGCGCGCCGGATTGCAGCCGGAAGGTCACCCATTCGATAAGATAAGGGAGCGCGGGCGCGTCCGCGCCATCGGCGGCCGCAGCGAAACCTGACATCGCCGCTGAGGCCGCGGCTGCCCCGGAAGCGCTCTTGAGGAAAAACGAGCGACGGTCCATCATGGTTTCACCTCGCAGGAAAGATGTATTGATGCGGCGCCTACAATGACCTGCTTTCAGCCACGCGTCAAGGGCTTTGCTCCCGCGAGACGCTCTCGGCGTGTTGGCCGCCGCCAAAGGATTTTCGCGGGACTGACATTGGCCGGCCTTCTCCTTGCGGGACCGCTGTGGTGCGCAGAAGGCCATTCCCAACTTCCGCTCCAGGCCTATGTGAATTCGCTGATGCGCGGGCGACGCGGGGCTGTCATCGTTTCGAATCCCATGACCGGCGAAGTCCTGGCAGTGTCGAATCCTGGGCTAGCGTTCGAATGGGCGTACCCGCCCGGGTCAACGGCCAAAATCGTGCTGAGCGCCGCGGCGCTGGAGGCAGGAGTGGTCTCCCCCCGCGATCATATTCTGTGCCGACGCGTTCCTGAGTCGTTGGGCGACGCGTATCACTGTTCTCATCCTCCCGCCGTTGCGCCCTTCACGCTCACCGAGGCGCTGGCAAAC
>CAZTHM010000401.1:0-3679 GCA_964613505.1 uncultured Acidobacteriota bacterium
AGAAAATCAGCCCGTCGGCTCTGACTGGGAACTGGCAACTGGCTACTGACAACTGGCCACTGGCAACTGTACTTCTTACTTCTTCGCCGGTGCCGTGGGCGCCGGTTTGGCGGGTGAACTCTCCAGAATCGACCCGGTGGATCCCTTGGTCGCCCAGATTGCCAGGGTGATGGACGTCGCCATAAAGATCCCCGCCAGCACCCAAGTAGCCTTCTGAAAGCCCGACACCGCGCCGCGCGGGCCGAACGCCGCCTGGCTCACTCCGCCAAAGGCTGCGGTGATATCTACGTTTTCTCCGCCCTGGATGAGGATGAGCAGAATCAGCAGGATGCTGACCAGGACGTGAATCGTAACCACGAGTGTGTGCATTCAACCTCTCTCGTCCCCGGTTATCACGCGCGGGGGAAATTCACAAGCGCCGTAAACGAGTCCAGCTTGAGGCTGGCGCCGCCCACGAGCGCCCCGTCGATTTCTTCCTGGGCCATCAAGCCGCCGACATTGTCGGGTTTGACGCTTCCGCCATAGAGAATCCGCACTTGCGCGGCGCGTTCTTCCCCAAACTGCCGGCGAACCAGCCCGCGAATAAAGCAATGACTTTCCGCCGCCATTTCCGGGGTCGCCGTGCGCCCCGTCCCGATGGCCCACACTGGCTCGTAAGCTATGATGATACGGGAAAAGTCCTGGGGGGTCAACCCGGCAAACCCGCCCAGCACCTGCCGCTCGAGCACGTGTTCGGTCTTGCCCGCCTCGCGCTCGGCGAGCAATTCGCCCACGCACACGATGGGCGTCAGTCCGGCGGCGAGCGCCGCCTTGGTCTTGCGGTTCACCCTCTCGTCCGTTTCGTGGTGGTCCTGGCGGCGCTCGGAGTGACCAATGATGACGTGCGTGCACCCGGCCTCGACGAGCATCGTGGGCGAGACGTCGCCCGTGTGCGCGCCTTCCTTGTCCCAGTGGACGTCCTGCGCGGAAACGGCAATGTTACTTCCCTTCACCGCATCCGCCACGGAGCGCAGCGCCGTAAAGGGCGGCGCCACCACCACCTCGCAGTGCGGCGAGTTCACAACCAGCGGCCGGAGCTTGGTGACGAACTCCACCGCTTCGGCGATGGTTTTGTACATTTTCCAGTTACCAGCAATTACGGGTACTCGCATGGTTTCAATCCTCGGTCAGAAGTAGGCAGAAAGCAGTAGGCAGACGGCAGCAAAGACCGGTCGTTTCTGGAACATTGAATCTCAACCAGGGGAGGTATCCTTCCCCTTGGGATTGCGGCAAGATTACCTTCCCTAATTACGTCCACCTTCGGGCCGTCCGTACGGGGCTGCCGCCTGGCCTCTACTCCTTGCCATCTAGCGGCGCTTGTTCTTTTTCGAACTCTGAATCCAGCCAAAGGTTCGATTCGCCAAATCAGATTGCAGGGTAGTAAGCCAGCTCTCAAAGATCTTGAAAAGTACCCCGTACGCACCGCGAAGGTTAGCCCTTAGTTTTTGAATTGTAACCTGCTTGCACGATTGCTGTCCGACCGTCAGGATCTTACAGCCAGGAGCATCAGTACGTTTGGCCGTCATTCGGAATGGAGGGCCAAGCGCAGCGACGTTCGGGCGGTCGTTATGGACCCAGTCATTCCGGTACTGCGCCGTGAATCTCCACTCTCCGTTGTTCCGCAATGCCCAAAGGGACCCATTAAGGGAGTGGTGCGGATGAGTTTCCTTGAATTTCTTTAGGACAGGTAGAAACAAACTTCCACCTTTCGTCTCCGCGCCAAGGTTGTAGTAGCAGTTGATGGCTTTCGCTAGCCGCTCACAGCTTGCATAGAGCCTCAACGCCACGTCGTCTAAGTAGAAGCGCGCAAAATAGGCTGCGTGAACTGGGTCCGGGGGGTTCTGACATTCGGACCATACCTTGCAGGCGTCTGCTTCGATGAGGGCATGTTCCGCTTCGCTCAGAAGTTCCCGCCCATCCCACAGTTCCCACAAGGCGCGGTCAATGGTTGTGTCACCGTCAGAAACGAGTGCCGTGTCGTGTTGCCATGTCGGGAAGAGCTTGACCAGTTGAAACGCTTCAGGAAGGCCGACACGAATCTCGTCAATTCTCCTCCTTGGGATTTCGCCCCGCATCTGCCCTTCCTCTCAGAGCCACCTCGAATGGGTTGGCACGTTCCTCGGGCGACGGACCTCCCATCCGTCGCTGGCTACATACTGCCGACTGCTTTCTGCCAACTGCATCCTGCCTTCTGCCTCCTGCTGACTGCCTTCTGCCGACTGCCTACTTTTCCGACAAGGCTGCCACGCCCGGCAGGGTCATGCCGGAGAGGAACTCCAGCGACGCGCCGCCGCCCGTCGAGATATGGGAAATCTTCGCCTCGATGCCGGCTTTGTGGACCGCCGCCACCGAATCGCCGCCACCCACAATCGAAACTGCGGGAGAATCCGCCACGGCGCGGGCGACCGCGAGCGTTCCCTCCGCGAACTGGTCAATCTCGAACACGCCCATGGGACCATTCCAGACAATGGTTTTGGCGCGCGCGATTTCGGCGGCGTAAGCGGCGCGCGTCGCCGGGCCGATGTCCACACCTAAGCGGTTCGTAGGTATGGAGTCCGAGTTTACGACTTCGGCTGCGGCGCTGGCGTCCAACTTCTCGGCAACAATGTGATCGGTCGGAAGGCACACCTTGATTTCACGCCGCTCGCCAAACTGCATCAGGTCGCGCGCCAAGTCGAGCTTGTCATCCTCGACCCTCGACAGACCTACTTCAATCCCCTTCGCCTTTAGAAACGTGTAGGCCATGGCGCCGCCGATCAGGACACTATTGGCGAACTTCATCAGATTCTGGAGCAACTCGATCTTGTCGGAAACCTTGGCGCCACCCACGATGGCGATATACGGCCGCTCGGGGTTTTGGACGGCCTTGCCGAGGTATTCGAGTTCTCTTTCCATCAACAGGCCTGCCGCGCAGGGAGACAGAAATTTCGTGATGCCCTCCGTCGAAGCGTGGGCGCGATGCGCGGAGCCGAAGGCGTCGTTGACGTAGACCTCGGCCAGCGCCGCCAGCTCCTTTGAGAACTCCGGATCGTTCTTCTCCTCTTCGGGATGAAAACGCAGGTTCTCGAGCAGCAGGACGTCGCCGTCCTTCATCGCCTTCGCCATAGCTTCAACGTCCGGGCCGATGCAGTCAGAAGCGAATGCCACGGGCTTCCCGAGCAATGCGGAGAGACGGGCCGCCGCCGGCTTCAGGCTCATCTTCGGGTTGGGCTTCCCCTTCGGCCGGCCAAGGTGCGAAGAGAGAATCAACCGCGCGCCCTTCTCCACTGCCAGCTTGGTGCTGGGGAGTGAAGCTTGAATGCGCGTGTCATCGGTAATTTCCAGCGCGTCGTTGAGCGGGACGTTGAAGTCCACGCGCATGAAGACGCGCTTTCCGTTGAGGCTAAGATCGCGGATCGATAGTTTTGGCATGGGGATTCCGTTCGTTGTTGGTCGTGGGTCGTTGGTTGTCCGTCGTCAGTGGTCCGTTGTCCGTGGGCGAGCGGCGACCGCAAGAAGCGCTGCCACTGACAAAGAACAACGGACAACGAACGTCTTTAGAACCGCTTCGCAACGAAATTAATCAGGTCGCGGATGCGGCAGGAATAGCCCCACTCATTGTCGTACCACGCCGTAACCTTCACGCAGTTGCCGTCAATCA
>CAZTHM010000402.1:0-3660 GCA_964613505.1 uncultured Acidobacteriota bacterium
GTTCTGGATGTCGGGTGCGCGAGCGGCTACATGGCGGAGATCCTCACCGCCCAAGGTTATGCGGTCATCGGAATTGACAAGCCGGGGGCAAGTTCTGGTAGTTTCCCCCCGACCGCTACCCTCATCCCCGCGGACCTAGATTCCGGCCTGCCTCCCCTTAGCGGAACTTTCCAATTCATCTTGTGCGCTGACGTCCTCGAGCACCTGCGTGACCCCTTGAAGTTCTTGCGAGAGATTCGCGCGTATATGGCCCCCGGAGGAAAACTGCTGGCGTCTCTGCCCAACAGTGGCAACCTCTACTTCCGCCTCATCGTCATCCTGGGAAGATTCCCCCAGCACGATCGCGGTCTCTTCGATCGCACCCATCTGCATTTCTACACCTGGGCCGGATGGCTTGATCTGTTTTCCAAAAGCGGGTTTATGATTGAGGGCGTCCGTTGTTCGGGAGTTCCCCTGGGGCTGGCCCTGCCGCGGTGGAAGGATTCGCTCCTGGTCCGCTGGCTCGAGTTTGCAGCCTACTGGATGGCCCGCGCATGGAAGAGACTTTTCGCTTACCAGTTTGTTGTCGTCGCTCGACCTGAGGCTGGCTCATGACTCGCCCCAAGCCCAAAGTCGTTGTGGTGATGCCGGCTTATAACGCCGCGAAGACATTGCATATGACCTACGCCGACCTCCCGGCCGGGATCGCGGACTCCGTGATTCTGGTGGACGATCACAGTTCCGACGAAACAGTCAGAATCGCGCGCGAATTAGGCCTCGAGTTATTCGTCCACACGCGCAACTACGGGTATGGCGGGAATCAGAAGACCTGTTACCGCGAGGCCCTGAAGGTCAGCCCCGATATCATCGTCATGCTTCACCCTGACTACCAATACGATCCTACCTTGCTCCCGCAGATCATCCGCCCCATCGCCGCGGGCGAAGCCGACATCGTTCTCGGCTCGCGATTGATGGGGGCCAGCCCCATGAAGCAAGGGATGCCGTGGTGGAAGTACATCTCCAATCGTTTCCTCACCGGGCTTCAAAATGCCACCTTCGGCTTGAAACTCTCCGAATACCACACCGGCTATCGCGCCTTCAGCCGCGAGGCGCTGGAAGCCGTCAACTTCCAAATGAATTCCGATAACTTCATTTTCGATCAGGAAATCCTGGCCCAAGCCATCAATTTGAAAATGCGCATCGCCGAGATTCCGGTCCCCACCCGCTACTTCCCTGCCGCTTCCTCGGCTTCCTTCACCCAGAGCGTGGTCTACGGATTGGCTATCCTTTGGTTGCTCTTCCGGTATTCGCTCCAGGCAACAGGGGTGCTCCGCCAAAAACAGTTTGAGAGCCTTCAGCGGCGATACCGCGCTGTTGAGAAAGCCCCGGCGTCAAAGCCCGAGTAAGCTGCCGATGCAGAACCCCAGACGAGAGGGAGGGAAGATTGGGGCCGCCCTTTCCAACGCGACACGGACACGGCGAGCCGATGGCTTCAGGGTTCCGGATACGGAGTCAATTTCACCGGCTTCTTATCGGGTTCCACCAGCCATGCCCGCCGGTCTTGATAGTACGCGAGAAGTTCTTGGTTCTCGGCGGGAGTCATGTCGCGCGCCCAGACGACTTTCGCGCGGTCGATGTCAGCCTGGTTGTAAACCCATTCCACGGCCAGGGGGTCGTGGCCTTCGTCGTCGGCGACAAAGTGCGCATAGGGCATATAACGGACAAGAACCAAGTGCTTCCCTTCTGTCGCCTGGAGTTGAGCCAGGGCACTAGCACGCTCCAGCCCGCGTGGGCTGGCCGGCATGCGGGCCCACCAAGGTCCCGCCTGCGCCGCCGGCAAGCCCAGCCCGATGGCCAGAAGGCGAACCGTCAGCGAGACAAAACAGATAAGCGGCACGGCGCGGACCAGGAACCGTCCACTGGCGATGCCATACCACTTCCAGTGCCGCAGGTGGCGCATCGCCTGCAAAAGCAGCGCGAGATTCACAGACAGGAGTGGCGCCGCATAATGGGGATTAAAGAAAACTTCCAGTGCCAGGCCGGCAATGGTCACGGCGAAAACCCACACCAACCGCCCCACCCGCCGGTCCTTGAGGACGCGCGGCAACATAACGAACGGAATGGTCAAGATCGGCCCGAAATAGAAGCCCCAGAAGAGAATCGTTCCCGCCAGCTTGATCTCCAACAGGCCGCCCAGGCTGCGCGTGTCTTGGTACCAAGCCAATTCGAAATTCGTGTAGAAATCCCGCATGACCTTGTGGTGATAGGCGGGCTCCGGACTCGCCGATTGCCAGAGAAAGACCGGCGCCATCGCGTAGGTTTCGCGGTCCACTTGATAGGGCATATGAAATGGATTTCCCGTGATTCGCCAGAAGTAGTAACCCATCATGCCACCGACGATGGCGAGCACGAGCGCGACGGGAAGAACGACGCGGGAGAGAGACACTCGAATCGCGGGCCGCTTCTTGCCGAACATCCACGCGAAAAGCATCGCCGCCACCGGGAGGCTGAACACCAGACCCTCATAGGGACGGCTGTTGGCGAGGATCGCCAGGCCGAGAGCCATCACCAGCGACAGCCCGAGGCGCGGGCGACGGATCAGCCGCGGTAGTGCTCCGAGCACCAAGGCGCCCCCCGTGGCTGCGGCGGCTCCTCCCCAATAGCCGTTGACCCAATAGCCGAAGAGAGCGAAACGCGCGACCGCCAGCAACCCGCCCAATAATGCCCAACCGGGCGGCAACCAACCTTGCAACATCCAACAGGTTGACGCGCACATCAGGGCAATGCTCAGCACCACCCCAGCCCAGGGAACTCCAGTCGCCAGCTTGCCGGCCGCCAGAATCAGGCCCTGCATGGGCGGGTACATGGACATGTAGACAGGCTGCACGATGATGTGGAAGCTCTCGAAGTGAATCCACATGGGGTGGGGAGGATTCGAGATTCGGCCCTGCGCGAATGTTTCACCCGCCAGAAGGTAGCTGAATTCGTCGTGGAAATCGGGTTCCGGAACGGGGAGTATCGGCAGGGCCGCCACGCGCAGCCCGAGCGCCAACAAACCTACAACCAGAACCGCCAGCCCGCGTCGTCGAGCCAGCTCGCCCAGCGTTTTTTCGACCGCCTCAAACCATCGCGAGCCGATGCCGGGAGCGCGAAACGCCAACGCGATCGCGACCAGCACCATCACGAGGTCAATGACCCACCACAATCCAAAACCCTCGAGGGAGTATTTTCGAGCCTCACGGCAGTCCGCCCGCCGCGCCCGTATTCTCTTCTATCACCTTGGCGGGGAGTCAGCTCCCGCCCCGGTTCGTGGAACCCAGACATAGAACCGCGCTTCGGGGCGGAGTTTCTCCGGTTCGGGCATTTCCAGGGTCGTCGCGAGCTGGTAGTTGGCCTGGATCGCGCGCCGCACGCCTTCCGTCAAATAGAAATTGAGAAAATAACTCTCTTTCTCGGTGCGCGGGTCAAAGTCAATCACGACCGCACCAAAGTCATGGTTCTCGAGCTGCGCGACCATGTCCCCTTCGCTGAGCGTGCCCTTTCGGACGAGCTGGCTGTGATGATAAAGGTTGGTGATCGGCGTCTTCAGGCCGGCCCGCAGCATGTCCCCGGTGTAGTAACTCAAAACGCGCGTACCCGGAGCAAAGCGACTGCGAAAGTAATCCTGTGCGGCACGGTCCT
>CAZTHM010000403.1:0-3651 GCA_964613505.1 uncultured Acidobacteriota bacterium
TGAACCTTCCCCACGCGCGCGTCGGCTTCGAGCATCTGGAGCGTGCGCCGCGCGAAGACGGCGCCGCTCGCGCCCGTGACGCCCAGCACGATCGATTTCTTGGCCGGTGAGGAAGATGAAGGCATGGCGCGATTGTGGGCCAGCAGTTCCGGGGAAGTCAAGGAAGCCGTGAATCCCTGATATACTGCGGCTTTGCTGTAGCGCCGGCTTCCAGCCGGCTGCCGATGGCCGCCAAGATGGCGGCGCTACCGCGGCGCGCAGAGAGCGCCGCCACAAAAGGGGGGGGCGCAATTTGACTGCTGAAGAAATCACCAAAATGCTTCGCCAGGTTCGCAGCGGAAAGCTGCGCGTCGAGGACGCCGTGGACAAGTTGCGCAATCTTCCTTACGAGGACCTGGGCTACGCCAAGATCGATCATCACCGCTCGCTGCGGCAGGGCTTTCCGGAAGTGATCTTCGCGCGCGGCAAGACCCCCGAGCAAGTCGAAGGCATCGTGCGCGGTATGCTCGCCAACAAGCACAACATCCTCATCACGCGCGGCGACGAGGCGCTCTACGAGCGCGTCCGCCAGCTTGATAAAACAGCCGAGTTCTTCGCTCTCTCCGGCGCCATCGCCATCCGCCGCGACCGCAAAATCCGCGGCAAAGGGAAGATTGCGATCGTCTGCGCGGGCACGTCGGACATTCCCGTGGCGGAAGAAGCGCTCGTCACCGCCGAAACCATGGGCAACCGCGTCCAGCCGCTCTACGACGTGGGTGTGGCGGGCATCCATCGGCTGCTCTCGAAGAGCCGTCTCCTGCGCGAGGCGCGCGTGATCGTCTGCGTGGCGGGAATGGAAGGCGCGCTGCCCAGCGTCGTCGCGGGCCTGGTGAGCGCGCCGGTGATCGCCGTGCCTTCGAGCGTCGGCTATGGCGCCAGCTTCCACGGCCTCGCCGCCCTCCTCGGCATGTTGAATAGTTGCTCCCCCAACGTCTGCGTCGTCAACATCGACAACGGCTTCGGGGCGGGCTACCTGGCAAGCGTGATGAATCGGCTGTAAGGGCAGACGGCGTCTGCCCAGAGCACTTCGCCAGCACTAAACCACCGCATAAAGTCCGATGGGCGCCCGGCGCGCGAGGCGAGCAAAATCCTTATCGAGCGTAAAGAGTTGTGCGCGATTTTCGATCGCAAGCGTGGCGATCAGCGCGTCCACGGTCGTTAGCGTCAGGGCGTGGGAGCGGGCTTGGCGGTAAAGCTCCGCCGCGTGCACGTAAGTCCTGAATCCCGCGGGCTCGACCAGGTCCCATTGCGCGAGAAACCTCTCGATCGTCGCCATGTCGCGAACCAGGCCTTGCAGAATTTCCGTGACGATGATTCCCGTGAGGACAACGGGCTCTGCTGCTTCGATCATGCGACGAAGCTCGCGCCCCGCCGGTCCGGGCCGAGGGGCAAAGAAGTCGATCCACACGGAAGTATCCACCAGAACCCGACCGGACACGCTCAAGGTCTGCGGCTCCGCCGCAGGGCTTTCAGGTCACCCTGCCAGACGCCGCTGGCATAGAATTTCAAGATTCCTTTACGCGCTTCGGCGCGAACCAGGCTTTCCAGGGCGCGGTGGACAACGGCCTTCTTAGTTTTCAAGCCCGTCAGGCGCCGTGCCCGGCGCACGAGGCGGTCATCGAGGTCAATATTGGTGCGAGCCATGAGCCAATCATACACCAATATTGTCGATTATTGTGTATGACATTTCTCCAGTCAATGCGGCACCAAGCTCCCGACCCCAAGGGCGCATCTCGATGCGCCCCTACTGAACCTCAAGATAATCCTTATCCGGCAATTTCGGGAAGGGCGCGTGGGGTTCGGTCTGGTACCAGAAGGCGACCGAGGCGATGTCGTCCTGGAGCGGCAAGTAGCGCCCGCCAGAGCGCCAGCCCAGCGCCTGAATGGTGACCTTCAAATCCTGCTCGAAGCGGATGGGGTCCATGATGTGCCAGCGGTAGAGGCCGAAGCGCTGCTGGGATGCATAAACACCGTCCGGGCGGATCACCTGGGCGAGACCCGAGTATGGCGTGCTGAATTCCTGGTATTGTTTCGTCGCCTGGTTCTCAAAATTGTAAGAGCCGCAGAAGTAGTCTTCCGTGCCCGTGCCCACAATGGTGGCGAACTTGTCGTCGCCATCGAGGAAGAACTTGATTTCGCCCTCGCCCCACCAGCCGGTGTTTTGCACGCCCCAGGCCATATAAGTGCCCACGTATTGGCCCCAGCCCTTCACGCCGTCGAGGATGGTGTAAACGGATTTGTAGGGCAGCGGATTGGTGCGGCGGAACTGAGCGTGAAAGTAAGCAGCGTCCGCGGGCACTTCGGTGAGCGTGTAATCAATCTGATAGTAGATGGTCATCCGCTCCTCATCCAAATTCTCCAGCGTGAACTTGGCGGATTTGCGGAAGGACATCTGCCAGTAACTGTTGAAAGCGCTGCCGGGGTTGACGCAGATGGCGAGCGAGGAGATCTGCGCGTACTTCCCCCAGCCGCAGGCGAAGAAGTCGCCCACCGGGGCCTCGACCGAGGGTGTCGTCTCGCCATCCCAGTAGATGCGCAGGATGGAGTAGCGGAAGTGGCCGGTGGGAGTCATCCAGATATGCTGGATGGCGCCGGGGCCCTGGATCTCCCCGAGCGTGAAAGTCTGCTTGGGTTCGACGCGCACGTAGGGCGAAACCTTCCAGCCCTGCCCGAGGTCGCGCGCGGCCTTGAGAGCCGGCCCGTCCGTAGACATGCCCCCTTTGCCCTTCTCGCCCGTGAAATTCTCCGGGCTGATCGAGCGCGTCTTGGCGCGCGACAAGCGCGACAGGTTCCCCATGCCCTGATCAAGGCCGCTGTAGGTTGATTTCTGTTCTTGCGCCTCCACCAGCAACGCGCCGGAGATTAAAAGACCCAACACGACCCAGGCACTTTTCCTCATTGGAGCGTCCTCCTCATGTAGGGGCACCCCTTGCGGGTGCCCGGAGAGGGCAGGCACAAGGCCAGCCCCTACGAACCAAACACCCGCGCGAACATCGCGTCCACGTGGGTGAGATAGCGTTCGACGTTGAAGACGGCGGCGATTTCTTCTGGCGTGAGATATTTGCGGATATCGTCGTCGCGCTCAACCAGCGCGCGAAAATCCTCGCGTGTTTCCCACACCTTCATGGCGTTGCGCTGCACCCAGCGGTAGGCGTCCTCGCGCGCCGCACCCTTGTCAACGATATCGAGCAGCAACTGGCCGGAATAGATCAGCCCCTTCATCTGATTCAAATTCTCGATCATGCGCTCGGGATAGACGAACATCTGCTCAACGAGTTTGGTGGTCTTCTCCAGCAGGTAATCGACGAGGATGGTCGAATCCGGCAGGATGACGCGCTCGACCGAAGAGTGCGAAATATCGCGTTCGTGCCAGAGCGCGACGTTTTCGAGCGCCGCCTGGGCGTTCGAGCGCACCACACGCGCCAGACCGCAGATCTGCTCCGAGGTCACGGGGTTGCGCTTGTGCGGCATGGCGGAGGAGCCCTTCTGGCCGGCGGCGAAATACTCTTCCACTTCGCGCACTTCGGTGCGCTGCAAGGCTCGCACTTCCAGCGCAATCTTTTCCAGCGACGCCGCAATCACCGCCAGCGTGCAGACGTAGAACGCGAGCCG
>CAZTHM010000404.1:0-3650 GCA_964613505.1 uncultured Acidobacteriota bacterium
TCCGCACGCTCGGGCCGTCGATCCTGAGGTCGGTGCAGGTCTGGCTGAACGGCTGGAAGCGGTATCACGATTCCGACTCACCCTACCTGCGCGCTAAGGCGGCGCGCTGGGCGGAAGAGATCCGCAAGTCGTATCCGCTCTTCCGTGTCGCCAGGAAACATGGACCCACTCCGGAGGCGACAGCCCGGCTCGAATCTGAAATCAAGCAATTGCTCGGCGCGCCCAATTTCGGCCGGCGCGTTCTCTCCGCGCTCGCGCCGGTTGCGGCCGCGTGGACGCGCTTTACCCTGCGACACGACCGCTTCCAGCATCCCTCGCTGCACCGCCGCGCCTATCGCTGCTCGCCGTGGGCGCTGCGCTCGGGTGCGACGGGTCAACTGCAAGTCGAGATCGAGCGCGCCCTGAATCACACGCTGGTAAAACTCGAAGGCGCGATGGACCGCGCCAGCGCGCGCCAGCTGGCGGCGGGAATCCTGCGGTATCTGAAGGGCAACGACGCGCGCGTCCGCGTGGTGGTCGCCGAGGGCACTCGTGTCGAGCATCGCCACCTGCAAATCCTCGGGAAAATGCTCGCCCGCCAGCGCCACCGCATCTCCGCCGCCGTTCCCGCCTTCCCAGAAACTTGGAATCACTTGGGTGAGTGGTTTGACCTTGTTTCCACAGATGGCAGGGATATGGCGTGAGGCCTAGCGGAGTCGCACCCACTCCACAAAACGGGATGTCTGCGAGAGATCGGAGGCTCCTAAGCAGGGAGTCACGCTCAGGTTTTTCTGGCTCTGGAGTCTTCCCGCGAAGACGAGCCTGCGGTTATTTCAAACCACGAATTAACCGTGATTACCGCTGGGGAGGGGTCCAGCGATCGACCCAGGCATCCTGCCAAGGAGTGTAGGCCACGCCGTAGATGGACTGGCCTTCTTTTTCTCCCTTTCCGATGTGCTTGATTTGGGCGGCAGAGAAGATGTTGGCCCCTCCCCGCGAGTAGGGGAGCGCCACCTCGATCGTCCAATCCTCGGCGTAATGCTTCTGGCTTTTGAAGCGCAGCCCGCCGCGTGAGATGTTTTCCGAGGTCACGACTTCTTCCCAGCCCTGGGGATCACGGATCAACGCCTCCATTTGAAGATCCAGGCGGGTATGCTTGCGATCGTCGCTGGAGCGCTTGGGTGCAGAGGGAGGGGGGATTTTCTCTTCCTCCTTTGGAAGCTCCTCATCCGGCCGCAGCCAAGTCTCTTTCCACAAGCTTGTTTCCCCGCATCGCTTGCAATGCCGCCAGAGGGAGCGGCTTCGTTCCAGCACCTCGGCCTCGAATTCATTCAAGTACGCCAGTTCCCTTCTATGGCAGGGAGCGCACTCCACCAGCACGCGGCCGATCGCACTTTCCGACAGCTCGATAGGAGGAAACTCCACGCCCCACAAGTCGATGTCCTGGTCCAAAAGTTCCACGCCGTAATAGATCCCCTCGGCGCTTTCGCGAACTTGGCCGACCACGCGAGCGTGAGCATCCTCGCTGGTCATCAGGCAATGGATGACGATTTCCAGTTGCGGGGAAAGTTTTCGCTGGCAGAGAATCTTCGCCCCGTAGCGCGCGATAAGAACCGTCCGCGCGCCCTCGACAAAATCCTTCCCCATGACATCCGTCCCGCTGATGATGATCGGAAGCTGAACAGCGATGCGGTCACTGCGCCGTTTTTTTGATGGGTCCAATCGGATCGCTCCCACTGATGATTCAGCTAACGCTTGCGCCCGCTAAGAAGGGGACTCCAGAATCCCTCTCCCCCTCGGCCAGCCTCTCGCCCCAAGGGGAAGACTGCACGCCCGAGCGCCGTTTCAGCCAGCACCCCTCGAAGTGCCCCCTCCGTTTGGGAACGAAATGAAAGCCGCGCCCCCCCCGGCGCTCGATTATATGCCAAGTCAGTGCCAATCTCCCTCTCAAAGAGCAGACGAGAAACATAGTCTGGAACCAAGGCTCGAAGCCCGTTTCGCATCCTCCCGAATCTCGCGCGGGTCCCGTCCCCAAAGGTGAAAGTGTTATAATTCCGTCCGACGAGGAATGTGAGTCGAGGACGATATGTACTCAGTATTCTTGTGGCTGGCTTTGATTCTCTACGCCGTTGGAATCCTGCTGACCGTTCCATCCGTCCTGCGGCGGAGGCCGGCTCTCTCCCCTGCGGTTCTTGGCGCTTTGGGACTGGGGTTGCTCCTGCACGGCGCCGCACTGGCCTTTGAGGCCGCCGAGATCGGACGACTGCCAGTCGGCGACGTGCGAAGCGCCCTCTCGTTCTTTTCGTTCCTGGCCACGCTGGCCTTCTTTTCCGTTTACCTGCGCTATCGCATTGCGGCGCTGGGCCTTTTCATGTTGCCCCTGGTCTTCGTGCTGACCCTAATCTCGGCTCTTCATCCGGACCGGCCCTTCGCGGACCCCGCCTTCCGTGGGGGATGGCTCCTGGTCCATATTGCGTCGATATTTCTGGGCTACACGTCTTTCTTCCTGACTTTTGTCGCCGCCGTCATGTATGTGATCCAGGAGCGCGAACTGAAGTCCAAGCGTCCGCGCGCTTTCTATTATCGCCTGCCGTCACTGGAAATTTGCGACGAGCTTTACTCCCGATCGCTCATGCTCGGGCTGCCCTTCTTGAGCCTGGGCATGCTGACCGGATTTGTCTGGGCCAGCCGAACCTGGAAGGGTCCCTGGGAACTCGACCCGAAGGTCCTGGCGTCGCTGATCACCTGGCTGCTTTACCTAGTCCTTTTTTCCACGCGCCTGAGCGGAACTTGGCGGGGACGTCGCGCAGCCTACGTTGCCATTCTGGGATTCGCAGCCATGATGGTGACTTTCCTGGGGGTAAGTCTTTTGAGCGGGCAACATGGGTATATCCCGCAGTTCGGCACCCTGCCGTGAGGCGCCGGATGAGGGGCGTAAGTTGAGTCTTGATTGACTCCGGCGGGACTCAGGAGGGGGGCCGTCTTGCCCCAGCCCTTGATCCCCACTCCCCAACCCCGGCTTGAACCATGAACCTTCTGCTCGTCGGCATGAACCATCGCACCGCACCCGTCGAAGTGCGCGAGCGAATAAACATTCAGGAGTCGTGCCTGGGCCCGGCTTTGTCGCATCTGCTTCGGCGGGGAGGAATCGAGGAGGGATTTGTCCTTTCCACCTGCAACCGGGCCGAAGTTGCGGTCAGGGCCAACGAAGCGATTGATGCCCCCGCCGCTTTGCGAGAATTCCTGGCTGATTACCATCATATTGACTTGGCGCCCTACGAGGCGCACCTTTACTGGCACCGGCAGCAAGATGCCATCCACCACCTCTTCCGTGTGGCTTCCAGCCTCGACTCGATGCTGGTGGGCGAGCCCCAGATCCTGGGGCAGATGAAGCGAGCCTACGCGGTAGCGCGTGAAGTTGGCGCCCTGCATGGGCCCCTCAACGAGGTCATCACCCAGGCCTTTGCCGCCGCCAAGAAGGTCCGGCGTGAAACCGCCATCGGAACCGCGGCGGTTTCCGTTTCCTACGCCGCCGTCGAGCTGGCCAAGAAGATCTTCGGCACCCTGGCGGGCAAGACCATCTTCGTTATCGGGGCCGGCAAGATGAGTGAGCTGGCGGCCAAGCACCTCCTGCGCAGCGGCGCCAGCACAATCTTCGTCAGCAACCGGAC
>CAZTHM010000405.1:0-3650 GCA_964613505.1 uncultured Acidobacteriota bacterium
CGTGCAGGTCGGCCACCTGGTCAATCAACTGCTCGGCCTGGGTGGTCGTCAGCTCCAGAGGATGACGGAGCGGCTTGGCGCAAGCCCGGCAGTGGACGCACGCCAAGTCGCAGGCTTGCGTCATTTCCCAGATCACAATGTAGGGCCGTTCGCTGTAGTTCATGGTCACACCCGGCTGGGCCAAATGACCCTCGCACTCGGTCATCATGACCGATATCAGCACGCTAACTGCCGATCCTCATTGGAGCACGACCGTCAGATCATCCCGAGGACTAAAGTCACACCCAACTAACTGAATTATCGTGACTTAAGTCATCGAGCTTGGCCGGGCGGCGAACTAGAGTTGAGCTGTGTGATGGGAAGAATCCATCTGCGCGTTCTGACATAAAGACTTTAGAGCAAGGAGCCAATCCAATGCCAGAGATTACCAAGCTGACCAGCGTGGCCGACATCGTTAAACAGTGCCCGACGGCGCGCCGCGTCTTCGACAAGTATGGCCTGAAGGGTTGCGGCGGCGAGCACGGCCCCACCGAGCCTCTGGCGTTCTTCGCAGCGGTTCACAAAGTTGATATTGATAGACTTGTGGAGGAACTGAACGCTGAACTCCGGAAGCCTTCGACGGAACCCTACGTTTTTCAGGAGACCCTCGGCGACTACATTTACCGTCGCTTCTTCAAGGCGGGGATTGCGGTGGTGCTCTCGGTGGGTTGCCTGTGGTTGGCGCACAACCTGTTCGAGATCGGGCAGCGCGGGAACTTCCTGCAACTCCACCTGGTTCCGTCCATCCACGCGCACGCCCACGCCATGATTTTCGGCTGGCTGGGACTGTTTGTAATGGGATTCGCCTACCAGTCGTTTCCGCGCTTCAAATTCACCACGCTCTGGCGGCCGGACCTGGCTAACTTGACGTTGGTCCTGATGCTCATCGGAATCGCGGCGCGCATCGGCGCGGAGCTGCTCCAGCCCATGCCGGTGGGATTTGGTCTGGGAATTCTCTCCGCGGCGGCGGAAGTGGTGGCGGCGGTGATGTTCCTCACCATCATCGTCAAGACGGCGCGGCAGTCGGTCGAGCCGCACAGCCCTTATGAGAAATTCATTTTCGGCGCCTTCTTCTGGTTTCTGGTGCAGACGGTCTTCAGCGCGGTCTTCTTTTTCGCCAAGGCGACAGCAGCCAGCCAGCAACAACTGATCCAGCGCATCGCGCTTCTGGACGGCCCGCTGCGCGACATTCAGTTGCTGGGTTTCGCCGCGCTCATCATTGCCGGCGTCAGCCAGCGTTTTATCCCAGCGGTCTACGGCCTCGCCAGTCCGGTCAAGGACCGTCAGACGCTCATCTTCTGGCTGATTAACGGAAGCCTTCTTCTCGACATCGCGAGCTACGTGCTGGTGCTGACGACGCGCCATCCCGTCTTCGCCGTCGGGCTCGAAATCTCTTACATCCTGATGCTGGCTTGGGCGGTGCTGCTGGTGAAACAGCTTCGCATCTTCTCTCGCCCCAGCGAGTCCGAGCGCACGTTCAAATTCATCCGCGCGGCCTACACGTGGCTGCTCGTGGCGATGGGGATGATGCCATTCTTCATCGTCTACGGCGTGCTCACCCATCAATACTTCGCCCATTCGTACATGGGCGCGCACCGGCATGCCTTCACAGTGGGCTTCATCAGCATGATGATCCTGGGAGTGTCGTCGAAGGTGGTGCCAATCCTGGCGGGTATCGACGCAAAGCAGGTGAGTTCGCTCTGGGGGCCGTTCGTCCTGTTCAATTTTGGCTGCGCCGGCCGGGTGGGTCTGCAAATCCTTACCGACTTCATTCCGCAAGTGGCCTTTCCGCTCGTCGGCCTGACGGGCTTCATCGAGTTCACGGCGCTGGCCTGGTGGGGCATCGAGTTGTGGCGCACGATGAATCTGGCGAAGACCCACCGGGCGAAACTTTTCGGAGCCCCTCTGCCCGTCGCCGCGCGGTAATGCGGCCGGGCCGGATTCATAATTGGAGCCGCCAGTCTCTTGCTGTCGAATCCTGCCAGCGTCATCCCAGTGCGCCAGATTGTCACTTGACATTTGAACTTTGAGGACTAAACTGCTAAACAGGGATAGAAGCTAGTTTTGCCGCGGTGGCGGCCGGCATGGGACTCGCCAAACCACCTCGTGTGCGCAGCGACCGAACCCCGCGGCCTGGAGATCACCTACACGACTGACCAGCTTGCCCCAATTCCTCCATGAGGGAAGGGAGGGCATCATGTTTCAAATGATCGACGAAGCCAAGGTGGCGACACCAGAGGACAAGAGACTCTTCTGGTACAAGGTAGGTTTGTTCCTCGTCGTCGCGGCGGCTTTTGGTGGGGTAATCTACTTCTTCGCTTTTTTGCCCTACAGCGGTTAGGTTACGGCTGGGCCAACGGAAATTGTTCCGCGATCAGGCGCAGTGCATCCTCACGAGTGTGTAGTCTACCTTCAAGTTGGGCGTCTTCGACTGCCTGAAGTATCTTCTTAAACATTGGGCCGGGAGTGTATCCTCGCGCGATCAGGTCGTCGCCGCGAACCAGCGGCGTGGGCTTGATCTCCTCGGGCGGAGTCTCTTCGAGCAACTTCCGCGCCATTTCATAGTTGGCCAGATCGCCGTGGCTCGCCAGGCAGTCGAGCCGGTGCAGTTCCAGGTGCTCGTCAAACCCCTCCATGCGCAGAAAGCGCAGTTGCGTCGAGCGCTTCATGCGCGGGAAATCCTTGAAGCGCAAGTGGTGGCGGACCAATTCCACCACGCGCTCGGTCTCGCGCGTTGAAAGGCGCAGCTGGCCACAGATTTCCTCCGCCATCTTCGCGCCCACCTCGACGTGGTTGTCAAAGCGGATGCGCTCGCGGACCGAGAAGGTGGGCGGCTTGCCCACATCATGCAGCAGCACGCCGAGCGCCAGCGTCGAGGACGGCGCGCGCAACCCGTCCAGCATCATCAGCGTGTGCACCCACACATCGCCTTCGGGATGAAACTCCGGCGGCTGCTGAACGCCCTGGAGCGCCTTGATCTCCGGCAACACCTCCTTGAGCAAGCCCGTCTCGTCGAGAAGCTCGAAGCCGCGCCGAGCTTGGCCTTCGGTGAGGATCTTGACGATCTCGTCGCGCACCCGCTCGTGGCTGACGTCGTGAATCTGCGGCGCGAGCTTCAGGATGGCGTCCTTGGCCGCCGCGTCGAGCGTGAATCCAAACCTCGCAGCGAAACGCACCGCACGCAGCATGCGCAACCGGTCTTCGTTGAAGCGTTCTATGGGGTCGCCGATGGTACGAATTCGGCGCGAGCGGATATCGGCCTGCCCGCCCACGTAATCGAGTACCTCGTCGCTCGTGGGATCGAAGAGCAAGCCGTTGATGGTGAAGTCGCGCCGGCGAACGTCTTCCTGCGGCGTTTTCGCAAAGCGGACCTCCGTCGGATGGCGGCCGTCGGCGTAGCGCCCGTCGCTGCGAAAGGTCGCCACTTCGACGTTGCCCGCCTCGTGCGGGACTATCACCACGCCGAATTGCGCGCCCACGGTCACACTCTCGGGATAAAGTGTAACGACCTGCTCCGGCGTCGCGTCTGTCGCGATGTCGTAATCCTTCGGCTCGCGCCCCATCACCAGGTCGCGCACACAACCGCCCACGAGATAGGCTTGAAAGCCCTC
>CAZTHM010000406.1:0-3635 GCA_964613505.1 uncultured Acidobacteriota bacterium
TGCCGGGCCGCTGGCCGAGACGGCTCGCGCCCGCGCCTCGGTGACCCGTTCGAACGTGGTCCGCTCGTGCGCGGCGTAGCCCTTCACGGTCTCGACGAGATTGGGAATCAGATCGTGCCGGCGTTTGAGTTGGACGTCAATGTCGGCCCAGGCGGCTTCCGCCTGGACGCGTAGTTTCACCAGGCTATTGTAGGTGATGACTATGTAGCCAATAGTAAGAAGTAGCAGAAACCCGAATACCCAGAGCATTGCTCTCCCTCTCGACTCACAGTTGGGCGTAGCGATTGGAACTCGGCAACGACCGGCCTCACTATACGCGAGGCGCCGCGGCCTGTAAAGCCGGCCGGAGAAATCTCGACGGCTTCCGCACTGTCAAACGAACGGTGCAGGGTAAGAGCGAATAAGCGTTTGACATTGCGGCTGGGATTATTTACTCTTCGCGCTAATAGTGCGCTTCTATCCGCGGCTCCGGGAGCGCGAACCATACCGTCGGCCAAAGGAGGATATTATGCGGCCCGCCTCAAGGCTCCCCGGTCTAGTCCCGATCGTTGCAGTTTCCCTCGCAGTACTTGCGGCGCGCGGTCTCGCCGCCGAGCTGGCCACGGCGCCGCCCGAAAGCTTGATGCAGATCTACGCCCAGCTTCGCCAACTGAAAGCCGGCGACCAATGGGCGGCGGCGGAGCGCGTGTCTCTCAAGCGCGATGTGGGGACCTTTAATTTCACGAGCGGCCGGCTCCAATTCGCTGCGCCGGTGGAGGGTCACGTCCTGGCGGCGAGCTTCGAGGGTCAGGGAAGTTTCGAACTGAATCCCCCCACGCCCATTGACCAGCGCCAGCTCGCGCGCTTCACTAAAGGCGCGCCCAAGCTTGAAGACCCGTTCCGCAAGGCCGTCTTCTTTTTCACCGATGATTCCTTCGCGGAGGTCCAGAAGCTCGTCCGGGTGCAGAGCGGCGGGCCGCCGCCGGCCGCCGATACCTTCTCCTCCGTGCAGAAGAAATTCGCCGAGAGCTTTAATGACTGGTGGTCGAACGAAGCCAAAGGCAATCTTCAGATGCGGAACCTGGCGGCGCGCATGCTTGCCGACCTTACCGACCCCACCAGCCGCGGTTTCTTCCTGGCGGACTTCAAAGGCGACAAGAGCGGAGACCTGATCTTCCTGGTCAGTTGGAACCGCGACTCCATCGTTTTGCCCGGAACCAATAACGATGAAGAAGTGATGCTGATTCATTACAACCGCGGCGACTTTTTTGAGTGGTGGTCGGGATTTCATCTGGCGGAGGAATACACGCGTAACGCCCACCCCGAGCACCGAACGCTGCTCGCCCATTGCCGCAAGCAGTCCATTGAGGCGCAGATCGCCATGGACCGGGACGTAACGGGATCGACGGAGATGGAATTCGAAGTGCCCGCCGCGCCGGCTAGGGTTCTGTCCCTCAGCCTGAGAGGCGTCTTACGGATAAGTTCCGTTCAGGATGCGGAGGGAAAACCGCTGTCTTTCATCCAGGAGGAACGCGATCTCGATAGCGACCCCTGGGTGATTCTCACCGAGCCCGCCAAGGCCGGCCAGGTTTACAGAATGAAGATCGCCTACGCCGAGAAAGCGACGCGCGACAGCCGCATCATCTTCCAGCGTGGCGCGGGGCTTTATTACGTCACCCAGCGCGAGTCGTGGTTCCCGAGCTTCGGGGCCTTCGACGACCGGACCAACTACTCCGTGCGCTTTCGTTCGCCCAAGAAATTCAAGTTCGTGGGCACGGGGCGGCTGGTCAAGACCGAGAAGCTCAAAGATGCCCTGGAGACGCAGTGGGAGTCGGAGATCCCTTACAGCGTGGTGGGATTCAACTATGGCGACTTCGTGGACAAGAGCCTCTCGGAGGCGAACTTCACGGTCACGGCGTACGCGGGCAAGGAGGTCCCCGACGAGCTGAGAGGTCTCCAGTCGGCGATTGACATGGCGGAGTTAGCCGGCGGGCCCGGAGGCTCCAGGAACATCGCCGGCGAGTTGGGCATTGCGACGGGCGGCTTCAACACCGCTGCCAACGTCGGCTACGCGGTGGGCGTGAGCATGAGCGCCATGAAGCTCTTCCAGTATTACTTCGGCGGCCTGCCTTTCAAGTCGGTGGCCGTCACCGAGCAGCCGGTACGCGGCTACGGCCAGAGCTGGCCGACGCTGATCTTTCTTCCCTATGATTCTCTCCTCGACGCGACGACCCGGAATAGCCTCCGCCTTCAGGAGTCGGGAGAGGCCCGCGAGTTCTACAACATCGTGGCCATTCACGAAATGGCGCACCAGTGGTGGGGACACCTGGTCGGCTGGAAGACTTATCACGACGTCTGGCTATCGGAAGGATTCGCAGAATTCTCGGCGGCGCTTTACATCTTGAAGACCGAGCCAAAGAAATTCCGCGGCTTCTGGGACCTCAAGCGCCGGTGGCTGCTCTCCGGGAACAAGAAAGGTCACCGCCCGGTGGAGGTGGGCCCGCTCTGGCTGAGCATGCAGCTACCCGCCTACAATGAAGAGAATCTTTATCAAATCCTGGTCTACTTCAAGGGGGCTTATGTCCTGGAGATGCTGCGCACGATGATGGAAGACACGCGCGCCAAAGAACCCGACGCGCGCTTCATCAACATGATGCGCGACTTCGCCTCGACTTATGCCGCGAAGAATGCTTCCACGGAAGAATTTCGCCGCGTCGTCGAGAAGCACATGAGCGAACCCATGGACTGGTTCTTCAACCAATGGGTTTACGGGACCGAGGTGCCCACATTCGATTTCAGTTACACCCTAAGCGACGCCGGCGGCGGCAAGACGCAGCTCAAGATCAATCTCACGCAATCCGGAGTTTCGAACACGTTCCAGTCCCGAGTTCCCATCTTCATGTACGTGGACGGCCAACCTCGCCGTTTGGGAATCGTCAACGTTGTCGGCGCGCAACCATCTGTGGGAGACATCCTCCTGCCCTTCCGCCCCGAGAAGGTCACGCTCGACGAGTTTCACAGCGTGCTGTCCTACGTTCGGTAGCGAAATTGCATACGCGGGCTCTTGGTTGCTGAGAACCGTGATAGCAGCCATTGGCTACTGAAACCGCGATAGCCTGTGAGATAGAAGCGGTGGGTTTGGTAGGATCGGCGTCCGGGGTATAGGTGTCAGTTGCGACGATGGTCTCGGGCTGCTATCCTCCCTCCGACCGGTAGTCATTCCCAGGCTTAGTCTTAGACCTAGAGCAAAGCGGGCGCACTGTTCGCTGAGTACCCATGGCCACAACTGGCCCTGCGTCTGACCAGAAGATCGGGGCCTACGTCCTGCTGGAAAAGCTGGGCGCGGGCGGCATCGGTGAAGTGTGGAAAGCGCGCGACCGGCGCCTGAACCGCATCGTGGCGCTCAAGTTCATTGCCGCCGAGCGGCCCGGTTCTTCGCCTCCGGCGGAACTGTTGCGCGAAGCGCGCGCCGCCTCCGCCCTGAATCATCCCAACATCATCACCATTTTTGAAGTCGGCGAGAGCGAAGGCTCGACTTATCTGGCGATGGAGTTCGTCGAGGGTGAGACGCTGCGCGCGCGTTTGAAGCGCCCGCCCGTACCAATCGAAGAAGCGCTCGACATCGCCATCCAGATCGCCGAGGGCCTCGCCACCGC
>CAZTHM010000407.1:0-3612 GCA_964613505.1 uncultured Acidobacteriota bacterium
CAACACGCAGCTCAAGAGCTGGCCCGCCGATCCCGTCGCGCAGCTCGATCCGAAACGGGTGGGACGTCTGCTCAAGATCGCGACCGCGGAGGGCAGGGCGACACGTGCCAACCTCAAGGTTGGCATCTGCGGCGAGCATGGTGGGGATCCCTCCTCGATCGAGATCTGCGCCGAGGCCGGATTAAACTATGTGAGCTGCTCTCCCTATCGAGTGCCGATTGCCCGCCTGGCGGCTGCTCAGGCTTCCGTCAAGAAGGCAGCCGCGAAGGCGTATACAACAGCTTAGTGGCAAGTGACGAGTGACAAGTGACGAGTGGCGAGTGGGCGGAACCCGTCACAGCAACTCTTTAAGCAGCTCGGCCTTTACTTAAAGTAACACTTTAAGTGTTCTTAGGGCCGCGGGATTGGCGAAACCCCGCGGCCCGTTCCTTTTCGGGGTGAGCGCTTCACAGTGCTTCTTCGCAAAGCCCCGGTGTAGGCCCCTCTTCGCGCTCCTCACTCTTCACCCGCTACTTTAGGTAACGTCGACGCGTCGACATGCGAAATGAGAGACGTGCGAGGGCCGTTGGACGCAGACTAGCATGGCTCAATCGAAGTGCGATTGTTGACCCTCATTCATAGAATGGCTATTCTGGGCCCCGACGTACTATGAGCGATCTGAGACAGGTCATCACATCAATGGGTCTTCCCGAGGGCGCGCGAGTTATTCGCGCCTTTGTCGGCGGCTCGGGCCTGCACGGAATCAAGCTCGAGGGGAAGGATGACACGGACATCTATGCAGCGTTCATCGAAAGGCCCGACGATTCACTGGGTTTGGACAGGCTCGACCATTTTGTGACGTCAACTGCTCCGGCGGCGATCCGTAACCGGCCTGGGGACGTTGACGTGACTTGCTATTCGCTTCGTAGATGGGCCGCGCTGGCTGTTGCTGGAAACCCTACTGTCTTGCACTACTTGTTCGCGCCCGCAGGAGAGACGGAAGCAGAATGGCGAACTGTTCTCAATCACTCGGAAGTATTCCTCGCCAAGACCCACGCGCGCAAATTCATTGGCTATGCTGATGCCCAACTCAAGCGCATGATAGGCCTGCGCGGGACTGGGAAGCACGGTCAACGCGATGAGTTCACCGAGCGGTTTGGTTACGACGTCAAAGCTGCGATGCACGTCCTGCGGCTGCTATTGGAAGGGATCGAGCTGATGCGGGAAGGCACAATCACCTTTCCCCGGCCCGAGAGGGCAATGCTTCTCGAGGTTCGAACGGGGAAGCGGAGTCAAGACCGGGTCATCCGCGACGCCGAACGCCTCGTCACCGAACTCAATCAGGCGACCAAGACCTCCAGCCTGAGTGACACCGTCGACCGCGGCGCTGTCTCGCGTCTCGTTGCGCGCATTTATCTTGAGTCCTGGAGGGCTCATTTCGCCGCCTGAATTCCGTTCCGGGGCCATCTTTCTTTCTCCCGATCTGCATCCGGCCGCCTTCAGTTCCCCCCTTGCATATGTAAAGTACTACTTTAATCGAAAGTCTCCCCAGAACGCCGACGCGATGGTTCCTGTCCGTCACTTGCCACTTGTCACTAGACTCTAGGTTTTGACGCGAAGCAGCAGATAGGCGCCGACCAGGCCGAAGAGCACGTCCGGCGACCAGGCGGCGACGATGGGGGGGAGCTGGCTGAGGTTCCCCATGGCTTCGAAGAGGCTGGAGACGGACCAATAGACGATGGCGATGGCGATGCTGACGGCGATGCCGGAAAGCGCGCCTTTCCTCCCCATGCTAAGCGAGAAGGGAATCCCCAGCAGCGCCACCACGAAGGCGATGAGCGGGAATGAAAACTTTCGATAGAACTGGACCGAAAGCCGCACCACGTCAAATCCACTCTGCGAGAGATCGTCAATGTACCGCCGCAGTTCCCAGGCGCTCATCTGGGCGGAGGCCCGGACCTCTTTCTTGAAGTAGGCGGGTTCCTCCGTCAATTCATCGAATTTGGCCACGGAAAAGGGCATATAAGTGGCCACACGATCCCCCTCGATATTTCTGACCCAGCCGTTCTCCAGGATCCAGCCATGAATGGGCGCTTCCCAAATGGCTCGGCTGGCGTAAATCCGCCGCGTGATCCGGAAGGTCTTTGGGTCGAACTCAAAAACCCACAAGTCGGCGAAAATGTTCTGGTCGGAATCGAAAAAGCGATGGTTGTAGATGCGGTTGGACTGGCCGAAAATCCACTGCCGGTCGGGGCGTAAATAGGTTTGCGGCGGTTTACCTTTGATCTGGTTGCGAAGCGCGTCCCAGCGCTGGTTGGTTTCCGGCAGGTAATAATCTCCCAGCAGATACATCGCAGCACTGAGTGAGGCGGCTGTCACCAGGATAGGGACGGAAATCCGGTAGACGCTCACTCCTGCCGACTTAATCGCCGTAATCTGGTTTGTTTTGGCCAACAGGCCGAAGTTGACGAGCGTGGCCACCAGGACGCTCATGGGAAGGGCGGGGTAATAGATGGCCTGAGGCAGGAGAAAGCGATAGTAATCTAAAACCACGCGCGCCGGGATGTGGTTGCGCAGGATGTCTCCCAGGATCTGGTAGAAGTCGAAGATCAGGTAGATGCCGGTGAACGTGGCGAGGAGAAGGAAGAAGTAAACCGCCCACCCACGGAAGATGTAGAGGTCCAGGAGCTGAAAGAAGCGCTCACCGACGGGCCTGGGGTCAGGGGAGCGGACGATTGAGGCTGGCAAGCCAAGCGGACCGCGGCGCTGCAGGTGGTGCTGCCAATCTCTCCAGAAACCTTCAAGTAATTCTTGAAGGTGGTGCAGGCGCAAACGCACACGCCGAAGGTTCAAGAGCATCAGGGTGCCCATGATTCCGAAGCAGCCATTAGCGAGCCACAGTCCGATGCTGGGAGTAAGCCGCCCCTGCTTGGCAAAGCCCAGCCCGAAGGCCATGATGATGTAGTAGAGAAAGACCAGGAGGATGGTCAGGACCACGCCCACGGATTTGCCGCCTTTGCGGGTGGAAAGCCCCAACGGGATCCCGACCAGTGCCAGAACCAGCGAGGCGATGGGGAGGGCAAGGCGGTAGTGGAGCTCGACCGTCGCGGCTTGTCGCTGGCCTGGGTCGCGCCGCGCGGCCAGGAGGTTTGTGAGGGAGAGCGCCGGCGGGGCGCGCCAGTCGCCAACCGCGCCCCCGTTTCTTGTCTGAGGGACGGGGATGTCGGTATCGGTGAACGATGCGATACTGTAGCGCTCGGGGTGCTGGAGATCGATCTCGTGCGTCGTTCCACGTTCCAAATGCAGCGTCAGGCGGCGCGAGCCCCGTTCGTTGACAAGCATACCGCTTTCCGCTAACGTTACCTTCGGTGCGCCTCGCTCGGTGGTGTCGGCAATGAACACGCCTCGCCACTCGGAGCGGGAGCCGGTAACATCCTGAAGGTAAAGCAAGAGATTGGGAAACTGTTCCAGAAAGACCCGAGGTTGGATCTCGTAGGGAACCGCGCTGGTGGTGATCTCCTGCTCCATACGGTGCAGTTTCCGAAGGGACTGGGGAGCAAGAAACAAGCTCATCCACATGGCGATACCCCAGCCCGCCAAGGCAATCGCCATAACCGGCCGCACGAATTGGCC
>CAZTHM010000408.1:0-3606 GCA_964613505.1 uncultured Acidobacteriota bacterium
TGACGCTCTGGGACCAGCGGGGGTCGAGCGTTATCCGCGGCACGCTGCTGGTTATTCCTGTGATGAATGCCATCCTCTACGTGCAGCCGCTTTACCTCGCCGCCACCGCCGGCGGCGGACTGCCCCAACTCACTCGCGTGATCGTCGCGTACTCGGACCACATCGTCATGGAATCGAGCCTGGAAGCCGCTCTGAACCGCATCTTCGGCAGCGGAGCTTCTGCTGCCGCTCCCGGCGCCCCCTCCACCGCCGCTCCCCCACCCGGCGCTCCCACCGCCGCAGCGCCCGATGTCCAGTCCCTGATCCGCGAAGCCAATCAGCACTTCGAGCGCGCCCAGCAGCTTTTGCGCCAGGGCGACTTCGCTGGCTACGGGGAGGAGAATCGGAAGCTTGGCGAAGTTTTGAAGCGCCTCGCCGCCGCTCAACGGCAGAAGTAGGCAGAAGGCAGAAAGCGGTAGACAGCAGGCGCGTATTGCACCTGGTGCGCAGCGAAGAGATTGGTAGGGGGACGGTGGTACAATCATGTCGAGGTGCACCATGGTTTGGCAGGAGCGAATCAGCGTCGACCCGGCGACCTGTCACGGCAAGGCTTGCATCAAAGGCACACGCGTAATGGTTACTGTGGTGCTCGACAATCTGGCTGCCGGTGAAACTCCTGCGGAAATCGCCAGGGCCTACCACCTAATGGTCGATGATGTTCAGGCCGCGATTGCCTACGCTGCCGAACTGGCCAAGGAACGATTCGTCCCTCTCGGGGCGCCCTGATGCGCGTCAAAACCGACGAAAACCTCCATCCAGAAGCGGCACTATGCTTTGCTTTCCGCCTTTGTAACACCTGCCTTCCGCCTACTGCTTTCTGCCTACTTTTCCCGTAGCAGCTTACAGGCGTTGTGCGCTCCGCCCGGATCGATGGCGGCGCCACCCTTGATGACCTCGCGGATCAAGCCTTTCTTGTCGATCACGAAGGTGACGCGATTCGCCCAGCGGAGGATGGGGATGAGGACGTCATAGGCTTTGGAGACGATCTTGTCCTCATCGCTCAGGATGGGGAACTTGACGCCGAGGGATTCGGCAAAGGCTTTGTTCTTGGCGCGGCTGTCAACGCTGATGCCGATCACCTGCGCGCCGGCCGCTTCGAACTTGGCGATATCAGCCTGATACGCCTTCAGCTCGCGCGTTCAGCCACTGGTGAAAGCTTTGATGTAGAAGGCGAGGACGACGCTTTTCTTGCCGCGGAAATCGGAGAGCCGGACGGTCGCGCCGCTTTGGTCGGCCAAGGCGAAGTCAGGAGCAGGGTCGCCTAGTTTGAGAGAGGCCCTAGCCATAGGACCAAATGCTATCACCGTGGCCACGAGCAGCGCGATCTGAATTCCGCCACGCATCGAATCAAAACGGCAAGGGCGGCCACAAGGGCCGCCCCTACGACAGTCCTCTGGCTTCTGACTACTATTTCTTTTCCAGCAAACTGCACATGGCGTGCGCGCCGCTCGGGTCCAGAGCCGCTGCGTCCTTCTCGATTTGGCGGATCACGCCTTCCTTGTCCACCACGAACGTCGTACGGTTGGCAAAGCCGTATTTGTCGTTCAGAATTCCGTAGTCTTTCGAGACTATTCTCTGGAAGTCGCTCAGGAGCGGGAAGGTAAGGCCTTCCTGTTTGGCAAATACCTTGTTGGCCGGAGAGCTGTCCACGCTGATTCCTAATACCTGCGTTCCCGTCTGCTCGAACTTGGCGATATCAGCCTGATACGCCTTCAACTCCTTCGTTCAACCACCGGTGAAGGCGAGGACGTAAAACGCCAGAACAACGTTTTTTTTGCCGCGAAAATCGCTCAGCTTCGTGACCTTGCCGTCCTGGTCGGGCAGAGCAAAGTCCGGTGCCCGGTCACCCACGCTCAAACCAGCGGCGCGAGCCGCCAGCGGAACGCCCAAGGCCAGCGCCAGGATTCCAGCAGTGGCATGCATTCTTCTGCGCACGGATCTACCTCCTCGACTCAGTGAGTTTCGGTGCCCTTGAAGACGGCGGCATTATACCCCAATTGGCAAGATTCATTCCCGCATCCTTTCCGGATCTTCTGACCGGACTCTTTGTCGCCGGGGGAGGCAAGTGGTTCGACTGAAGCCGCAATGACCCAAGGACACCGTTCAGGGCGAAGGGTTGACAGCACAACTGGTGCATCTAGCCTGTCAGATCAGTCTGTAAATAACTGAAAATAATATAAAAATAAGACTTGACATGTATACACTCATATTTTATGATTTAACTAGACTAAAGATTGTACTGAGACGAAAAATTCAAGGAGGATCTAAACTATGGCGATTGTAAGATGGCAACCGTTCAGTACGATGATGGCGGCCGAAAGGGAATTCGACCGACTATTCCGGGACCCCTTTACCGCGTTTGGCGGGGAGCGCGAGGCGGAGCCCTCGACCCGGCCCTGGGCGCCGGCAGTGGACATTTTCGAGACCGAGAACAGCATCGTGCTCAAAGCCGAGCTGCCCGGGATCGATCCCAAGGACGTGGAAGTCCGTGTTGAGGACAACACGCTCTACTTGAAGGGCGAGCGCAAGTTCGAGAAAGAGACGAAAGACGAGAACTACCACCGCGTCGAGCGCTCGTACGGGTCTTTCGCGCGGAGCTTTTCGCTCCCTAACTCGATCGACGCCGACAAAGTCGTCGCCGAGTACAAGGACGGCGTGCTCAACCTGACGCTGCCCAAGCGCGAGGAAGCGAAGCCCAAGACGATCAGGATCAATGTTAGCAGGAACTGATCGTCCGTGCGGAGTGCCGATTTCGGTCGCACTGGCATGATGACGGCAACCATGAACCGCGCCGCGGTCCTTCTCGACCCGGCGCGGTTGTTTTTTTGAATCTGGGAAATCGACTCCGGGTTTGAACCAGGAGGGAGTAGCGCAAGATTCGCTTTTCAATCTTGCGGCTCTTCGAATTCTTCAAAGGCCATGAAAAGCCGCAAGTCCAGAGGACGGGACTTGCGCTACATTCCTCCCCCCGCGTATTGGCCACGAATCCCTCCATTCGAGTTAAGATGTTCTGCTCTTGCCGCGAACGAGGAATGGACTCTCCTGCGGCGGAACGTGGGTGATGAAGGATTTTCCAAACCTTCTGCGGCGGAACCGAAATTATCGCTACGCCTGGACGGGGCAGGTAGTGAGCGAGATTGGCGACCACTTCAACAACATTGCGGTCTTCAGTCTGGCGATGGAGACCAGCGGTTCGGGCCTGGTGGTAAGCGGCGTGATGCTGGCGCGCGCCATCCCGGCGGTGATGGCGGGGCCGCTGGCCGGGGTGGTGCTCGACCGCTTCGACCGCAAGCGCATCATGATCGCGAGCGACTTGATCCGCGCCGTGGTGGCGCTGGGTTTTGTGGTGACGGTCTATTACCACCAGTCGTGGCTTCTCTACGTGTTGAGCGCGCTGCTGATGTTCGCCTCGCCCTTCTTCACCAGCGGCCGGACTTCGATTCTGCCGACGATCACCAACAAAGAAGAGTTGCACACAGCGAACTCACTGACTCAGACCACGCAGTGGACGACTCTGACCATCGGCACCATGGCCGCGGGGTTCAGTGCAGCCACGTTGGGCTTTCA
>CAZTHM010000409.1:0-563 GCA_964613505.1 uncultured Acidobacteriota bacterium
TCACGCCCGGATTTGCCGCGTCCGAGACATCAATCACAAAGACGGAGTTCGATTCGGCGACATTCGGATCGCCGAGGCCGGGAATTCTCTTGCCGTTTACTGACGTTCCCTGCGCGGCCTCCTTCGACGGGAACCCATAAGGCGGAAAATCCAGCCCGGTGTCGCGCGGGTCCTTCGAGTCGTAGCCGGGGATGAGGGAGTACTCGAACATGCCGACGTTGGATACATACACGCGCTTCCCGTCCGGCGCGACGGCCAGCCCAAACGGCATGCGGCCGACCCCAATGCTGGCGACGATTTTCTTCGATGCCGTGTCAAGAACCGCCATGCGGAAGTGCGCGAGGTCGAGAACATAAAGCCGCTGGCCGTCAGGCGAGAGCTTGAGCTCGCCGGTCAAACTGTTCTTGTAAGTCCGGCCCTGGAACTCGCCGTCGAGGCTCAACGAATCCACCCGCGCGCGCGTGGTCAGGTCGAAAATCCCCACCCGACCGTTATCGCCCTCGGCTAGGTAGAGCGTGCGATTGTCGCGCGCGATGGCCACACCGAGGAAGACGCTCGCAAGC
>CAZTHM010000409.1:573-3604 GCA_964613505.1 uncultured Acidobacteriota bacterium
TGCACCACTTTGGGTTGATCGCTTTCGAGTTCAGTGATAATTGAAAACGAAAACGGGCTGGTGCCGCTGTTGGCGGTGACGAGAGTTTTGCCGTCGGGCGAGAGCGCCAATCCGTAAGGGTGCGGCGCCACCTTCACGTGCTTCCCGAGCGGCGTAATCAGTCGCCCGTTCGGCAAGACGCTTTCTCCGTCCAGACGGATTTCCACCGGGCGATTTCCGGCAGGTGCTCTTAGCTCCGGGCGCTCAGCGCGCGCGATTGTTACCCAGGACAAATGAGAAACGAGCAGACCAAGAACCAGTAAGGTGTGTCGCATCCTGATCACCCAGGCAAAGGAATCTGCCGACTCGCGCGAATCTTACCATGATCAGAGCGGCGGCGCGCGGGGTCATGGTAGAATCGGCCCTCATTAGAAATCCAGGATCCCCGAACAGAGGACGTCACGATGAAAATCACCGGTGTCGAGACTCTCTATCTTCGCCAGCCGCAAGTGAAGGGCCTGTGTGACAGCGGGCAGGACGCGCTGATTGTCAAGGTGACGACCGATGCGGGCATCACCGGCATCGGCGAGGTGGATTCCTCTCCTATGGCCGTGAGAGGCGCAATCGAAGGGCCGTTCTCGCACACGGTCACGTCGGGCTTGCGCGAGATCGTGATGGGGGAGGACCCGTTCGAGACCGAATACCTCTGGGACAAGATGTATCGCGCGAATATCTACGCCGGGCGGCGCGGCGTCGGCATCCATGCCATGAGCGGCATCGACATGGCGCTCTGGGACATCAAGGGCAAGGCATTCGGCTTGCCGGTGTGGAAACTCCTTGGTGGCGGCTTCCACAAGAAGCTGCGCTGCTATGCGAGTTCGCTGTTTGGCCCGACACCTGAAGCCACGCACGACCTCGCGCGACGTTATCGCGATCGTGGATTCAATGCCGTCAAATTCGGCTGGGACCCCATGGGCCGGGATGCCAAGACCGACATCGCGCTGGTCGAACAGGGTCGGAAAGGCCTCGGCGACGACGCCGACCTGCTCATCGATGCGGGACTGGTGTGGGACGCGAAGACCGCCATCCAGCGCGTGCGCGCTTTCGAGGAGTACGACATCTTCTGGTTGGAGGAGCCGCTGCGGCCCGATGATTACGACGGCTATCGGAAACTGTCGGAAGCCACGGCCACGCGCATCGCGGCGGGAGAAGAGGAGAGCAACCGCCTTGCGCACGACCGGGGCCTCGTGGTCGCCAACCACGGCTTCACCACTTATATCAACGTGACAGCCGCGCTGCACTTCCTCAATTCCATTCCCAACGCCCTGATTGTCGAGTTTGTCGCGGAAGAAGAAACCACGCTGCGCGAGAAAATCACGAAGCAAAAACTCCGCGCCGTGGACGGTTACCTCTCGATTCCCGATTCGCCGGGCCTCGGCGTCGATCTCGACGAAGAAGGCCTGGCGAAATACCGCGTCGCGTAGCGGCGGCCTTCAGGCCTCCATCAACATGGCAGGCTGAAGCTTGCCGCTACGTTCATCCTTGGTTGCCACCTTCAACTTGCAGTCGCATAATACCCTCGCCCTCGCGACGACTATGCCGGCCAACCTCACGCCCGAATACCTTGCGGCCGACGCCCGCTTCAAGAGCGCCAAGACAACGGAAGAAAAAGTGGAGGCGCTCGAGGAAATGCAGGCCACCATCCCCAAGCACAAGGGGACGGAGAAGATGCAGGCGGACATCAAGCGCCGCCTGGCGAAGCTGCGCACCGAGCAGGCGAAGCGGCCGACGAGCCGGGCGGGCTTGATTCACCGCGTCGAAAAAGAAGGCGCGGGGCAGGTGGCGCTGGTCGGCCCGCCCAACAGCGGAAAATCCTCGCTCGTCCGGCGTCTGACGCACGCCACACCCGAAGTGGCGGAGTACCCCTTCACCACGCGCGTTCCGCTGCCGGGGATGATGCCGTATGAGGACATCCAGATCCAGCTCGTGGACCTGCCGCCCGTGCACCCGGATTTCCCCGAGTCGTGGCTTTACCAGATCATTCGCAACGCTGATGCCTGCCTGTTGATCGTGGATTTGTGCGACCCGGACCTGCTGGAGGATTTCGAAACCACCTTGGGCGAGGTGGCAAAAGCCAAAGTGCAACTCGGCGGAGGCCCGCTGCCCGAAACAATGGGTTGGCTTCAGAAGAAGACTCTTTTGATTGGTAACAAGCTGGACGCCAGCGGCGCGACCGACGATCTCGACATCTTGAAAGAGCTGTACGGCACGCGCTTCCCGATCCTGGCGATTTCCGTGGAGACTGGCGACGGGCTGGAAGAAATGCGCAAGGCCGTCTTCGAGCTGCTCGGACTCGTCCGCGTGTACACCAAAGCGCCGGGCCACAAACTCGAACTGACCGCGCCCTACGTGCTGAAGCGCGGCTCGCGCCTGATCGACCTTGCCGCGCACATCCACCACGATTTCCTCACCCAGTTGAAGTATGCACGCCTCTGGGGCCACGGCCGGTTCGAAGGCCAGATGGTCAACCGCGACTATTTGCTCGCGGATAAGGACGTTGTTGAACTGCACCGGTGAAGAAATTGATTCATTGGGTCATTGATTCATTGCATCATTGGGCCATTGACTGATTCCGAGATCCGGAAGCGCGGTTGCAGTTCCACGGACAAGCGGAAAAGGAGAAACGATGAAAGCGATTCTGAAGTGCGGAGGAATTATGCTGGTGGCATTGTTCGCTCTCAATCCACTCGGCGGAGGAGAGCCACCCGCCGGGACGCCCGTCACCATCGAGTACTACTACAAGCTGGCGCCGGGCGCGGGGAAAGAATGGCTGGCGCTCTACAAGAAGAACCACAACCCCATCCTCCAGCAACTGATGAAGGAAGGGTTGATCAAGAGCGAGAAGCTCTACGAGCGGCGCTTCCACGCCGCGACGCCCGCCTGGGATTACAAGATCGTCATGGTGTGGCGCGACTGGGCGGCGCTCGACGAGGCCCGCCATCGCGAGCCGGAAATCATCCGCTCGCTCTACCCGAACACCGCCGAGCACGAC
>CAZTHM010000410.1:0-3603 GCA_964613505.1 uncultured Acidobacteriota bacterium
CTGGATCCGCATCGAAGACTTCGCGGGGCTGGGTTATGAACGTCCGGGCGTTGCGGCCTGCTTGACGGTGCTGATGTTGTCTCTCGCAGGGTTCCCCACGACGGCGGGCTTTTTCGGAAAGGTCTTCCTCTTTCGCGCTGCCCTCCATGCCAACCTGGTCGGCCTGACGATCGTTGCGGTCCTGATGAGCGTCCTCTCGGTATATTACTACTTTCGTCTGATCGTAGTAATGTATATGAGCGAAGGAACCCCCCAAACCCCTGCCTCCCCGCTGCCCTGGGCGTTAAGGGTGGCACTTGCGGTCAGCGTGCTGGGAATCTTCTACCTCGGGCTTTTTCCCGGCGACTTCCTCTTCCTGACGAGCCTGGCCAGAGTCCCCCTCCCTTAGGGGCCTCAGCCCCGCATACTCCCCGAAAACAAAAAGGGGGAGGCCGAAGCCTCCCCCGAGGTCATTACCGAACTGGCGCAGGATTTTCTAGGACGTGAAGTTGGGAATGACCTTGGCAAAGATCATGGCGAAGGTGAACAACGCCAGAGTCTCGATGAACACCAGGCCCAGGATGAGCGCGAACTGGATTCCAGGCCGCGCACCGGGATTTCGCGCCATGCCCTCGCAGGCCGCTGCCGCCACCCTGGACTGCGAATAGCCGCAGACCGCTGCTGCGATGGCCATGGCGAATCCGGAGGTAATCGCCACCCACATGATGGTCTTCTCGGTTGCCGCCACTGCCGCCCCGCCTTGCGCGAAAACCGGAGTAGCGAGCAGCAGCGCTCCCAGCGCCGTTCCTAGCATCAATACGACTTTTCTCACTTTGCCTCCTCAGCCCTGCCCGGCTCTGGCCGCAACAGGGCGTGATGAATTGCCGCCAGGAGGTGGTTTCCCGCTATCCCTCGTGCAAGCGGGACTCACGCTGACGGTGAAAAACTGCTGACAGTCGAAAGTTGAAAGTTCAAAGCCAAATGAAAGCCCGTCAACAAAACAGGGTTTCTTTCAATCGCCAATCCTAAATCGAAAATCCAAATTCCTCAGTGCTCTTCCGCCACCGCCATGCTGATATAGACTGCCGGCATAAGCATAAAGATATAAGCCTGGATGAAAGACACAAACAAGTGCAGGCCCATCATCAGCGCCGGCGCAAGGATCGGCACCAGCCCGGAAAAGACGCGCTCCAGTAGTTCACCGACAAACATATTGGCGTAAAGGCGTACGCTCAGGGAAAGCAGCCGGAACACGTTGCTGATGATTTCCACCGGGAAGATGAGCGGCGCGATGAGTATCATGGGCCCGCAGAAGTGCTTCAGATACCCCAACACGCCATGATGCCGGACGCCTTGATAGTTGTAATAGAGAAACGCGGCGACCGCGCAACCCAGGGTGGCCTGAATATGGCCGGTGGGAGTTTCAAACGTGGGGATCAGTCCCAGGACATTACACAGCAGAATAAAGATTCCGAGCGTCCCCAGCATCGCCACGTAGCGCCGCGACCCGTGCCCGATGATCTCCTCGGCAAGGCCTTGCACGAACTCCACCACAACTTCCATCAAATGCTGGAACTTTCCAGGCTGCTCGACGGAAAGCCGCCGGCGCAGGATCAGCGCTCCAACCACGATCACCAGCAACACCAGCACTTCCATCGCGATGTAATTAGGAATGGGTTGGGCAGGGTCGGCCGGAGGGGCGCTAATTCCCACGAGAATCGGCGTCACCACGCTCCCCAACAACTTGTTCAACAATGCCGTAAACCAAAGTGTGTGTTCCATGCTCTCCAATTGCCCTTGCTGACCCTATGCCGGGTCAGTGTGATGAAATCCTTCACGGAGAAGTATGAGAGACTCGATGGTCACTCCCGCGGCCGGAACCATAAGCCCACCAAAAACCGCGAGCATCGGCAGCCAGCCGATCCGAGAAAAGAAGAAGATCCCCGCAAACATCAAAACGTAACGAAGGATAACCTTCAGCACCAAACCACGGGGAACCCGGGCCGTCTGCGCATCCAACAGCGCTACAACCGCCTGATGGAGCCAGTAATACCCGAGGATGCCCAGCGCCGCGCCCAGCGCGAATCCTGACGCCGCCCGCGCGTGTCCGATGACGAGGAGCGCCGCCGCCCCCACCACGCCGACGCCCAGCATCCAGCGCGGCATGCGCGCCTCAGCTCGGGCCAGGTCCTGTGTTATTTCCGCTGCCACGTTTTTCCAGCCGTTGAAGAATGCGAAGCACTTCGATAAAGCCGCCGGCGAATCCTGCTACAGCAATCACCAAGCTGAAAATCGGCGCGGTCCCAAGCCACTCATCAAGCAGCCAACCCAGAAAGTACCCGCCCCCGATGCCGCCGAAAAGGATAAAGCCCAGGCTCGTATAGATGCCTACTTGCGCCCACGGGTCCGAGGACTTCCCACCTTGCGGGGCCACAGACTCTCCTGGTCAGGAGAAAAACGGCCGGACCGCTTCGCGCGCCAGAACGATAAAGGGCTCGGGATAGATTCCCACAATCAGCGTCAGGCTGAGCGTCACGCCCAAGGCCACGGACATCCCTAGGCCGGTGGCCAGCGGAACCGTATCCGGCGCCTTCTTCATGAACATCGCGACCACAATTCGAAAGTAATAGTATAACGCCACAACCGCATACGCCACCGCTAGCACGGCCAGCGAGTAGTGACCGGTCTGAATCAGGGAGAGGAAGATAAAATACTTCCCGATGAAGCCCGCCGTGGGTGGAATTCCTGCGAGCGACAGCAGGAAAATGAGCATCAGAATCGCGGGCCCCGGCGCGCGCGCCATGAGCCCGGAAAGATCGTCAATTTCGTCGCCGATTATTCCCTTGCGCCGCATCATGATGACGACAGTGAAAGCGCCCAAATTCATGAAAGAATACACGAGAAGGTAGATGGCTATGGCCGAGAGTCCTTCCGGGTTGCCGTCCGCCGCCGCGATCAGTCCCAGCAGCAGATAGCCGACATGGGAGATCGTGGAGTAGCCGAAAAATCGCTTGATGTTTGTCTGGGTGATGGCCGCTAGATTCCCCAGGGTCATCGTCGCGATCGCCACGCCCACCATCAGGGCCTGCCACTCGGCGCGCAGCGGCCACAATCCCGACATCAGGATGCGAACCAGAATCGCAAAGGAGGCAGCCTTGGGCGCCACCGAAATGAACGCCGTGATGGAGGTGGGAGCGCCCTCGTAAGCGTCGGGTGTCCATTGATGAAACGGGACCGCGGCAATCTTGAAGAACAACCCGGCCAGCAGCGTAATCATCGCCATCCAAGAAAGTGCGTCAGGCGATGGACGGTCCGCCAGTCTCTGGGCGATGACCGCCAGGTTGGTCGAATTGCTGAGTCCATACAGCAGCGACATGCCGTAGAGCAAGAGACCCGAGGAAAACGCTCCCAGCAGGAAGAATTTCATTGCGGCTTCATTCGATCGCCGATTTCCGCGCAGGAAGCCGGTTAGAACGTATTCGCACAGGGCCATCACTTCCAAAGAAACAAACAGGACGATCAATTCTCTTCCTGAGGCCATGAACATCATTCCCACGGCCGAAAAAAGCAGGAGGGCGTAATACTCTCCGAAGTGCGCTTCCTCCAATTCCAGGTACTGCACGG
>CAZTHM010000411.1:0-3588 GCA_964613505.1 uncultured Acidobacteriota bacterium
ATGATCTGGGATCGCAAGATGCTGGAAGAAGGTCCCAAGCCCACGCGGTACACGCGGTAGCCAGCATCTCTCGCGCTACTTTCTCCCTCGCTTGGATCAGCCGCCCTGACCTCTGGCACACACTCATCCTCTATCTCGTGGAGCCAAACACTGCGTGGAAGGAGTCGCCGAGGCGTCGCTTTGGCTGAAGCAATCGCCGACGCCGGATGACACGTCCAGCAACCCCGCGTTACAGGGCGAATGATGTTCGCCGGAGTGGACGGGAAGGAGTGCGGCGGGCGCTTTTCGGCAGCCCGCCGCACAGTCTCAGTAAACTACTTCTTCTTGGGGGGAACGACCGCATCTTTGAAAGACTTCGCCAGCCGGAACTTGACCACCGTCTTGGCCGGAATCTTGATGGGTTCGCCCGTCTGGGGGTTGCGTCCCATCCGAGCCTTGCGGTTCGCCTTGACCGCTTTGCCCAGGCCGGGGATCACGAACTGACCACTGCTCTTGCACTCTTTCGTGGCCAGACCCGCGATCTCTTCCAGCACCGCCGCCGCTGCCTTTTTCTGGATGCCCGCCTTCTCCGCGAGATGGGACACCACTTGGGATTTCGTCATCGCCTTCGCCATTTGCTGCTCCTCTCCTGATGTGAAATTTGTGGGGACCGTCGCATGATGGCCGGACGACACTCTATGCAATTCGTATCAGCCTGTCAAGCCCATTTCTTCGCCCGACCTTGAGTAGCACCACGAAAAATGCGTCTGTTGTCAACCCCCTCCTGCTTCGAATGGGGCGCTCGGTTGAAACGCGCAATGGACTCGGGTATATTTCTCCCGGGAGGATCGGAATGCCGATCTACGAATACCAGTGCCGCAAATGCGGAGCCAAGTTTGAGAAGCTGGTCAGTTCTGCTGAAGCGGCCGCGGCCTGCAAGGAATGTGGGAGCGCGCGCGTGGAGAAGTTACTCTCGGTCTTTGCCGTGGTCGGGAGTTCCCGTTCCTCCGCTGCGCCGGAAGCCGGCCCCTGCGGCGCTTGTGGCGCGCCGCGCCGCGGCATGTGCGAAGAATAGAAATCGTCCCTCGTAAATTGTCAATTAGTTTTCGCTTTCGACTTTCAACTTTGAACTCTCAACTTCCGACCCGTGACGACCAGAATTAACCCTAACCTCCACCTCGGCACCTCAAGCTGGTCCAGCGAAGACTGGGTAGGCGTGTTCTATCCGCAAGGCACGGCGCCGGGCGATTTCATCAGCGAATACGCCAAGTCTTTCGACACGGTCGAAGTTGACTCGACGTTTTACCGCTCGCCCTCCCCGGCGATGGTGAAGAACTGGCACCGGCGCACGCCGCCTGGATTCGTCTTTGCCGCGAAGATCCCGCGCACCATCACGCACGACAAGGTGATGCAAGACTGCGATGCGGAGTTGAAGGAATTCCTCTCCGCCATGGATTTGCTGGGCGAGAAGCTCGGGCCGCTCCTGTTGCAGTTTCCTTACTTCAACAAGCAGGCGTTCGCGCGCGGTGAGGATTTCCTCGCGCGGCTTGAACCGTTTCTCAAGAAGCTGCCCTCGGGATATTCGTTTGCGCTCGAGACCCGCAACAAGAATTGGATTACTGAGCGCTTCCTCGATGTACTGCGACAACGGAAGATCGCTCTGGCGCTCATCGACCATCCCTGGATGACGCCGGCGCAACAATTGATGGCGAAGCTCGATGTGGTCACCGCCGACTTCGCTTACATTCGCTGGCTGGGCGACCGCAAGGGCATCGAGGAAAAGACCCAGCATTGGAACCGCATCATCGTCAACCGCGAACGCGAGATGGAATCGTGGGTGCCCACGATCGACAAACTCCTGGAACGCCGCCTGCGCGTCTATGCCTACTTCAATAACCACTACGCTGGTTACGCCCCGGGTTCCGTTGCGCTCTTCCTCGACGTCTGGCGGCGGATGCACGAGCCACACTAGCCTCACCGCCGCGATCTCAAGGAGACCTCTCATGGCGCGTGCCCAGGTCCACCTGCTCAAGACTTTGGAAGAATTCCGCGCCTGCGAACGTCTCCAGCTCGACGTTTGGGGAAGTCTCGCCGTGGGCGCGGAGCTCCTGGGCGTGACGCAGAAGTATGGCGGCGCGGTTTTCGGCGCGCTGGTCGGCGGCCGAGTCGTAGGGTTCCTCTACGCGTTCCTGGCGCGGCGGCACGGACGGCTGATCCACTGGTCGCACATGATGGCGGTCGCCGCAGGCCATCGCGATCTCGGCCTGGGTTTTCGGATGAAGCTTGCGCACCGCAAGTTCGCGCTTGCCCAAGGCCTGAAATCGATTTGCTGGACATACGACCCCTTGCAGAGCCGCAACGCCGCGCTCAACCTGACGCGGCTGGGGGCGCGCGTCGTGGAATTCATTCCCAACTGTTACGGCCGTTTTCCCAGCGCCATCGAGCGAGGCCTCACGAGCGACCGTTTCGTGGTTGACTGGCGGATTGGCTCACGCGCCGTCGAGCGGCGATTGCGCGCGAAGCCGCCAAACGCCACGAACGCCTCGCGCTGGCCGCAGGTCAACGAAACCCGGCCGAACGCCCAGGGGTTTCTCGTGAACGCGCGCCTCGACCTCAACCTGCGCGCGCCGCGCCTGCGGGTCGAGATCCCGCCCAACACCGACGCCATTCGCGCCCATGCGCTCCCGCTGGCGCGCCGCTGGCGCCTCGAGTCGCGCCGCATCTTTGAGCGCTATCTCGCCGCCGGCTACCGCGTCGCCGATTTCCTCCCGCCCAGCGCCTCGACCGGCGGAAGATGTTTCTATCTGCTGAGGAGAGATTAGGTGCTGGGTACTGGGGACTGGCAATTTTAGATTTTGGATTTTAGATTTTGGATTGTCAGGCGTAGCAGTGATCCCGCTTGGAGCGGGATCTCCGGTCTGGGTCAGGGCATTGGACGCGGCGTTTTTTGTTTTGCGATAGGCCTTTAGCGCCTCAGGAGATAAGATAGAGAGATGCAGACGGTAGTCGTCAAGTTCCGAACTTTCCGCGAGGCGGAAGCGGCCACGCGCGACTATTACCGACGACTTTCGCCGGCGGAACGGTTGGAGATTTTGTTCCAGCTTCGCGCGATGGCGCACAAGGAGAGCGATGCCGCTTCCGGAAGACTGGCGCGCGTTTATCGAATCGCTCAACTCCCACGGCGTTGAGTATGTGGTGGTCGGCGCGGTGGCGCTGGCTCACCACGGTTTCCCTCGCTATACGGGAGACCTGGACGTCCTGGTACGCACTTCCGCCCACAACACCGAGCGCCTGGAAGCGGCGCTCGCGGAGTTTGGATTCGCCGGGCTGGGATTGAAGGCCGCCGATTTTGCGGATTCCTACCGCGTGATTCAGCTCGGCGTCGTGCCCAACCGAATCGACCTTCTCACCTCGCTGACCGGAGTCTCCTTCGAGCAGGCGTGGGCCGGCCGTGTCGAGGCGGTCGTGGAGGGAACGCGAGTGAATTTCCTCGGGCGTGACGCGCTGATCCTTAACAAGCGCCTCACCGGACGCGCCCAAGACATAGCCGACCTCGAAGCCCTGGACGCCAGCCAAGAACCCTAACGCGTCGCCATTGTCCGTGTCGAT
>CAZTHM010000412.1:0-3572 GCA_964613505.1 uncultured Acidobacteriota bacterium
GTCCGCAGGTCAAACTGCTCGGCGATAATCTTCAGGCTGGGAGGATGGCCGAACTTTTCCTGGTACTGGGCGACAAACAAGGGAATTCTAAAAAATGCATTATAGAGTTTATTAAGTGCTTGACGTTCGTCGGCCTCGGTGAAGACTTTGCCATAGAGCTCGCTGACCAGGAGGGGTTCGCCGGGGCGAAGGTGCTCGCGGATGTAATCCAGCACGCGCGTCTCGGCGTCGGTCTGCGCGCGAGCGGGACCGGCGAGGTAGCAGATTGCGAAAGGCAAGAGGACCAACCCGCGCAGGGGGAAGCGGCTCACCGCGTTCCTCCCGCCTGGCCTCGAGTGGCAAGGGTTCGCTGGGCTTGCTCAAACAGGTGCCAGTGAAAGAGCAGGGAGTATTTCATGTATTGCGAGAGGTAGCTCCAGCCATGATCGCCGGAGCGCAAGGCGTATTCGTGTGCGAAGCCCTTGGATGCGAGTACCTGATGGAGCATTTGCGCGCCTTCCTGAAAACCGTAGCGGTCGTGGTCGCCGCAATCGAAGTAGAGCTTCAGGCGCGAAAATCGGCTCGGATTCTCAGCGAGGGTGAGGGGATTGGTCTCGTCAAAGTAGGTTTGATTGAGCGGCGAGCCGAACGGCCCCTGCAGCACGCGCGCGTAGAATCCCCAGCGCCCTTCGGTGGGGAGGGGATTCGGAATCTTGGGAATCAGCGCGGCGCTGTGGGCGCTGGCCGAGCCGAAGACGTCCGGATGGTCCATCGCGATGTGCAGCGCGCCGTAACCTCCCATTGAGGTTCCGCTGATGCCCCGCGCGGAGGGGTCGGCAATGGTTCGATATTTGCGGTCAATGGCCGGAACGAGTTCTTGAAGGAAGAAATCTTCGTAACGTTCGTGGCCGTCCTGCGAGTTCACGTAGAAGGTTTTTCCGCCGTCGGGCAAGACCACCAGAAACCTCCCAACCTCGCCCTGGGCAAGGAGCCCGTTCAGGACTTCCTGCCCTCCGCGGTCGCTCCAACTCGTCTGGTTTTCAAAGAGGCCGTGAAGGAAAAAGAGCGTGGGATAACGTGTGGAAGCGGAGGCTGCGTAATCGGCCGGCAGGGCCACGCAGACGTTAACCGACCGGCCCAAAATGGAACTCGGAATCGCCAGGCACTCCAGCGCGGACTCTGAAGCTGCCGCGACCGCCGGAGGTGTCCAGATTAGCGCCGTCAAGAAAGTCGCGCCGACTGCGGCAACGAGGACGGCCACGCATCGTAAAGTAGTTTTTGGCCTCAAAATCATCTTTCTATTTTGATGTCGTTGGTGATTCGCGCGACCGATTCGTCTCCACGTAGACACTGATTTTCCCGCTCTTTGAAGTGGCTCCCACTGAGCCGCCGGATTGCCGCGTGCTCTCGCCTCCCGAGGCGCCATAGACGCTGCCGTGGATGTTTCGCGACGACGATTTCTTGGAGGTCTTTGGCGATTCCGCGCTGGCGGTGCTGGAAGCTTCCGGGGTCGGCGCGGCCGGATGAAACTCTGTCACGGCGGAGTCATTCGACGCGCTGGAAGCGTCTTCCGGGGCACTTGTTCCCGCCTTTTTCTGTGCGGCGCTCTTGACTGCGGCATCTGTGCTGGCGCGCGTGGCCTCTGCCAGAGCAGGCTTCGAGGAGGCCTTGCGAGCCTCCGCCTGCGGGGCTTCAGGTTTCTTCTCCTCCCCTTCCTGCGCCATCAACCCGGCGGAAAGGAGCAGACCGAGCAACGCCGCCCCAAGACAGTTCCCGATCGCAACGGTTTTCACGTCCGTCCCTTGATCTTTTTCGAGATTTCCCCGAGCACAAACATTCTGGGGCTAACGCGAAGGTTGAGTCAAGCGCCGCGCTTCCGCTGGCGCGCATCCTTACTTGTTCTGAGGCTGCTCCCAGAGTAGTTCGATGGTGACGCCACCATGAGGTTCCGTATCCTGGTAGCTGAAGCGTCCCTTGCTGCCGGGGCTGTCCCATCCCCCGCTCTGCGAGGTTGGCGCGCCCTTCGCCTCGAGCTGCTTCACGGCCTCATCCATATCTTTGACGCTGAAACCCAGGTGATGGAAGCCTTCGCCGTGTTTTTTGAGGGTTTCGTGATAGACGCTCGGGGCTACCAGGGGCTGAATCCATTCAAAAGTCACATCGCCCCAGTGCCACCAGCCGAGGTACATTTCGAATTTGCCGGGTTGCCCGCGAAAATTCCGGTTGATGCTCTTGTTGCGGTCGATCGACATGGCGCCCAGCCCCAGCGATTCGTAATAGTCGCTTACCTTCTTTGCGTCCTCGACCACCAGGGCGTACTGGACGATCTTGTTGAAGGGGTCAGCGTTTTCCGATTTCGCGGCAGCACCGGCGGGAGGCGCATCGGGGTTGTACATGAGTTCAATCGTTAATCCGCCGCCCTTGGCGCTGGTGTCGAGGTAGGCGAAGAGGCCTTTGCCTTTCTCGCCTTGCCAGCTTCCGTGCTGGACGATTTTCACGCCCTTGTTCTCGAAGTATTTTAATTGCTCCTCCAGTTGCGCCGGGCTGGCAACCGCATAGGCAAGATGGTGGACGCCGTCGCCGTACTTGCTCAGGAATTCGTCATAAACGCTCTTCCCCTTCACCGGCTCGATCCATTCGATCTGCACGCCGCCGATTTCGGCAAACGCCATCTTCATGCTGAGCGGCGTTTTCTTGCCGCGATAGGTGACGTCGGGGAATTCCTGAACACCATCACGGTGAATGTTTTTCAGCCCCATTTTTTCCCAGTAGTTCACAACTCCGTCGAGGTCTTTCACGACCCAGCCCACTTGCACGACGTGGCCATAAATCGCAAGGTCCACCGTGGGTTTTGCCGCCTCCGCCGGGAGGGCGAAAGATCGAACCGTCCCTGCGAGAATAAGAGCGGGTATCCAGGCGGCCAACCGAAGCGAGCGTCGAGTTTTTGTCATTTGATCCTCCGATGAGTCATTCGCTTGCATGCGAGGAATCGGGGTCAGTGTCCGGATATTGCGGGATCTCAAAATTGTTCTATCCGTCGCCGGCGCAGGAAGGCAAACCTGGCGACGGTCCAATCAAAACGGGGAAGGAAGGTTCCCCTCGGAATCAAATTGCGGCACACGGCCTTCCGAAGCCAGCCGCCAGCCGCTGAGTTGTGCCGCCTCGCGCGCGAGCGACGCGGAGACGGCCAGGCGATTCAAGCTGAGCGTGTTGCGAATCCAGACCACTCGCTGTTCAGCCGGGTCGGGCCTCCCGAGATGTCCGAGCGCCAGGCTCAGGGCTTCGCGGTCGGACGGCAGGTGCATTGGCAGCTTCGACGGCGCCGGATTCAGCGAAACGCTCGAGTTCAGGTAAGTCTTCTGGAAATCTATTTTCTGATAAAGCTGCTCATGAATTACATCCGCCAGGCCCATGCCCACGGCATTGCCGCCGCTTTCCGGGGTCAGGTCGCGAACGTAAATCATGCCGATTTTCGGCCCTTCGACGGGATACATCTCAAAGCCCCGGCCGATTACATTTGTGTCCATGCCCGTGCCGCTGATGTTTTTTCCAAGTTCGTCCACGACCAGCAGATGGAGCTTCGAGAACGGAAG
>CAZTHM010000413.1:0-3527 GCA_964613505.1 uncultured Acidobacteriota bacterium
TTAACAGCCGAATGCTCTACCATTGAGCTACCGAGGAGTGGACGGACTCGGAAGGTTTGCACCTTCTGCCGGGTCCGAATCTATTGTTTATAACACAGGCGAGAAATTTCCGTCAACGCGCGGTCTCAACCAAGGGATCGCGCCCAGCCAACCTCGTGCTGCCCAGAACCTCTCACTTGGAGATAGTGGGCCGCCAAATCAGTCTGCCGCAACGCGAACCGCCACAAACTGTCTGATCCAAGCTCGCCCCCGCGCGCTCTTAAGTTCCCGCTCGCGCCGCATCGCTTCCTTGCGAGTCGGGATTCGCTCTTTGTGAATCAGCCGCCAAGGGCCAGGGTGCCGCTTGGTGTGGAGGGTCCCGCGGTATTCCGGATCATTGTGCTGAGAAACGCGGGTTGCCAGGTCCGTCGTTTGCCCGATGTAGATCTTCCCTTGCGGGTTCAGGAGTACATACACCCAGCAGTCAGCCGGTGTCTCGGGAGGTTTGGCCCCTCGGGCGGAACCTCGAACCTGGAATTCGCCGGTCGGCGAATTAACAGCCGAATGCTCTACCATTGAGCTACCGAGGAGTGGACGGACTCGGAAGGTTTGCACCTTCTGCCGGGTCCGAATCTATTGTTTATAACACAGGCGAGAAATTTCCGTCAACGCGGCGGCCCCAACTGATACCCCATTCAAACCCAACATTGCGAGGCCGCGAAAGCAGGGCCGCTTCCCCTCCGCAGTCGGAACTGCAGGTTTCCCAATGGAGCCGCTTAGCCATTGCGTGCGCGTATCGCACGTCGCAAGGGATGGGAGGCAAGGTTGGAAGGATATTGAGGTAGAACTCGGAGAAGCCGAGCTAGTCCTTCTTATCTTCCGGGGGCTTGTTCTCGGAGGGAGATTCCATCCCACCCCGGAGAGCATCCTTGAACTCACGAATACCCTTTCCCAGCCCCTTCCCCAGCTCAGGTAGCTTTCCTGGTCCGAACAAGATCAACACGATGAGCAGAATGAAAATTAGGTGGGTTGGTTGCAGTAAGCCTTCCAAGACGAAACCTCCTGGCATATCATAACCTCCCCGCCCGGCGGCCCGAGGCCATCGCGCGGCCAATCAGGATATTATAACCCAGCGGGAATCGCAAGCCAATCACGATTTCTCGAAGACCATGCTGCCGGGCTTTTCGCCAAGCTTCTCGCACTGCTGACGGTAAAGCGACGCATAACTCGCGGTAATGTATTCCTTGCGCCGATAGCCAAGATCGCGCGCGACCTGGTCAATCCAACGCCTCGGCCCCTCCAATTCCAGGTAGTCGCCGATTGGAGTTTCGTCAAAGAGCAGCAGTTTCGGCTTTCCCCGCGCGGGCGGTGGGTTCGGTGAGTATGTGGTCCGAAACTTCTCGTAGCGAAAAGCTTCGTGAAATCCCAGCGCTTCGAGGAGCTCACGCACCGCAGGGCCGTTGCTGACGACGGTCTCAATCTCACGTCGTATCTTGTACTCTCGGGACTCCAGCGGCGCCCCCTTGAAAGTCACGAGCCATCGCTTGCCTTCCTGCCGCAGCCGCAGGAGGCAGTGGGCCTTCCAGAGTCTCAAGTCTGGAAAGTCATAAAGCGCATTGCTTTCAAAGTGCCGGGGCTCGATCACCCGAAAGCCCGATTTCGCCAATCGCCGTCTCAAGGCGCGCCGGTCACGGACTTCCAGCTTGATCTCGGTTTCATGTTGGCGCTTCATTCTGGGCAGGATGGCAGGTCAGGATTCGCGTTCGAGTATAAACTCCGGCAGCGACCGGAGAGCGTCTTTATAAGGCGAATCCGGAAAGGACTCCAGCGCGGTCTTTGCCTGCTCCGCGATCTTGCGCGCCTTTTCGCGTACCGCCTGCAACGCCCCGTAACGCTCCATGAGCTCCAGAATCTCGAAGAACTGGACGGAGTGGAACTCACCCTCTTCCAGGACCCGCGAGATCTTCTCCGTCTCTTCCGGGCGACATCTCTGCAACAGATAGATGAGCGGCAGCGTTACCTTTCCTTCGCGAAGGTCGCTCCCGATAGGCTTGCCGAGCTTTTCTTCCGACGAAACGAAGTCCAGCAGATCATCAACGAGCTGGAACGCAAGGCCCAGGTTGATCCCGTACGACCCGAGTTTCATCTCGACTTCTTCGCCCTTACCGCCGAGGATGGCGCCCAGGCGGAGCGAAGCCGAAAACAGACATGCCGTTTTGCGGTAGGCAAGCTCAAAGTATTCGTCCTCGGTCAGCTTGAGCTTGCGCAACAAGGTCAGTTGCAGGAGTTCGCCTTCCACCATCACCTGAGTCAGGCCGATGAGCACGTCCAGGATCTTGAAGTTGCGCTCGGCCAGGGCGATGTTGAACGCCTGCATGTAAAGCCAGTCGCCCGCCAGCACCGACATGTGATTGCCCCAGCGGGAATTGGTCGAAGGCCTGCCGCGCCTCGTATCAGCCCCGTCAATCACGTCGTCGTGAACGAGGGTAGCCGTGTGAATGAGCTCGACGACCGCGCCCAGCCGGATCGCCGCCGGCCCGTCAAACTCGCACAGCTTCGCGGAAAGCAGAACCAGCGCGGGTCGGAGCCGCTTGCCCCCGCTGACCTGCAGATATTGGCCGATTTCGGTGATTGCCGGGACGTCGGAAACGCTCTGCTGGTTAAACTCCTCCTCCACTTTCTGGAGGTCCGAGCGCACCAGCTCAAAGACTTCCCGGCCTGTCAGATTATTGATGGACGCCAAGCGCCGTTTCTCCGACTCGTCTCCGCCCAAGCCCGTGCCAAACCCTGTGCTGGAACTGGAAGGTGACTGAATTGAATTTCTATGCTCCCACAAAAGGGCTGGGAAAGAAAGCGTGAAGTTGACGCGCCAACCTTGGAAGGAGGCTCTCTATTTCAAATGGAAGAGCCGTGTAAAGTTCCGGATGGCGTGCTCGCCCATTTCCTCCACCGTCATGTTTCGCAGATTCGCGAGGGCCTGCGTTGCCTCACAAACATAGGCCGGCTCGTTACGCTTGCCGCGATGCGGGACGGGCGCGAGATACGGGCAATCCGTTTCGGTGAGAAGACAACCGAGCGGAAGCTCCGCGGCAATCGCCCGCGGGTTGTCCGCTTTTTTGAAGGTAATGGGACCGGCGAAAGAGACCAGAAACCCCCAGTCCAGGAACCGGACCGCATCCTCACGACTGCCGCTGAAGCAGTGCAGGATCCCGCCCAGGCCTGAAGATTTCCAATGCGATTCGATGATTGCGGTGAGATCCTCCCACGCTTCGCGGCAGTGGACGATGATCGGTAGCTCTAGTTCGCGAGCGATCTCAAGCTGCCGAATCAGAACCTGTTTCTGGATTTCGCGTGGCGAGTGGTCGTAGTGATAGTCGAGCCCCAGTTCTCCCAGCGCGATCACTTTGGCGTGCCGGGCTGCAACACGCAACTGCTCGAAGTGCCGCTCTTCCGCCCGCCTCGCTTCGTGGGGATGAATACCCACTGTCGCGAAGATCCAGTCGTGCTTCTCCGCGATTGGCACTGCCGAGGCGAGAGCGTCCGGGCCA
>CAZTHM010000414.1:0-3523 GCA_964613505.1 uncultured Acidobacteriota bacterium
CTGCAGCGCGATGACGCGCTGCAACAGGAAATCGTCCTCTACGTCCAGTTGGGACAGTACGAAAAGGCCCTCGATCCGTTGAACAATCGCCATTTCCACGTTTGGGAAGGAGGGGGCGACATTCACGACGTGTACATCAACGCCCACCTGCTGAAGGGGCGCCAACATTTCGCGGCCAGGCGGTACAAGCAGGCGCTCGACGACTATGCCGCTGCGCTCCAGTTCCCTGAGAACCTGGAGGTTGGCAGGCCGGAACATCCGCCTCGCGACGGGGAAATCTTCTATCATCTCGGCACTTCTTACGAGGCGCTCAGAGATAATGCTCAAGCCCGAGCTCATTTCGAAAAGGCCGTTGCCGAGAAGATTGATCTCCCTGAACTCCGCTACTTCCAAGGACTGGCGCTGAGAAAGCTCGGCCAGGAGGCGCGGGCTGCGCGGGTGTTCGACGGCCTCATCCAAACCGGTAGGCAAGAGCTGGAGGCGACTTCCGATTCAGACCACCTCGCGAAATTCGGCGAGAGACGCCCCGAAGCGGCTCGCATTGCGCACGCTCGCTACTTGATGGGACTCGGATATCTGGCCCAGGGCAAACGGGGAGAAGCGAAAACGGAGTTCGAAAAAGTCCTGGAGAAAAACGCCAATCACCTGTGGGCAAAAGTGAATCTGGCGGACCTCCAATGATGCACGAGCGACCGCTGGGGGATTCGTTGTCATCATCTTGAAGATGCTGAGGCGGAGGAACGTCCGCCTCAGGTGAAGGAGCTAAGCCATGAAATCGATTTCGCGACGCGGTCTGTTGGGTCAATCCCTCCGCATGGCAGGGGCGCTTGGCTTGCCCCTGGTTGGAGCAGTGGCGAAGGGAAGTCCGGACGGCGCTCCAAACAACGAGCGAAGACTGAAAGTGATCGTGGCCGGCGGGCACCCCGATGACCCGGAGAGCGGTTGCGGTGGGACCATCGCGCGATATACCGACCTCGGTCATGAAGTGGTGGCGATGTACCTCACCCGAGGGGAAGCGGGAATTGAAGGGAAGTCCCATGCGGAAGCATCGGCCATCCGCACCGCCGAAGCGCGCAAGGCTTGCGAGATCCTCAAGGCTCGCTCCCTCTTTGGAGGACAGGTCAACGGCGCCACTGAGGTCTCTCCCACTCGTTACGAGGAATTCCGGAAGATATTGGAATCCGAGCGTCCCGACCTGGTCTTCACGCATTGGCCGATCGACACTCACCCTGATCACCGTGCCATTTCCCTCCTGGTCTACGACGCCTGGCTTCGCGGCGGCAAGAAGTTTGCGCTTTATTATTTCGAAGTGATGTCGGGGGCACAGACGCAGCAATTCTCGCCGACCCACTACGTCGATATCACCGCGACCGAAGCTCGCAAGCGCGCTGCCTGCTTCGTTCACAAGAGCCAGAATCCGGCGGAATGGTACTCCTTGCACGAGGAAATGAACCGGTTTCGCGGAATGGAGTGTGGGTGCAAATTCGCTGAAGCATTTGTGCGGCACATTCAGAGTCCTGACGTCTCGCTGCTCCCGGCGTTGTGAAGGGGCGAGCCTTCCGATTGCCTCCTCTCCTGCAAAGCCCAATGGTCTGGCCTTATCGTTCTGTGGGATTTCACGCAGTTGGCAACGGCACGACTGCGGATTCGCCAGAGTCGCAATGCCTGCTGTGGCAGAAGGCGGGCGAAATGTCATCACTCTCCCTGCGGCCTGTCACAAACAGCAGCCATATAGTTTGGCAGCGGTTTTGCGATAGCTGATTCTGGGCTCGAATGGAAAGCACCCACGAAGTCGTGTTTCGACACACTCGGTTCCAGACCGCGACAGGCCTAGCCCTGGGTGTTCGCGAGTACCAGCCCGAAGACTTTGCGTCACTGGTCGAGATGTACAAGGAGTTCGAGCCCAAGAGAATTGCGCAAGGTCTTCCTCCTCCCGACATCCCACGTATCGCGCACTGGCTGGACGAACTGCAATTGAAGTCGCGCGCGCTCCTCGCCCTGATTGAGAAGCGCGTGGTGGGGCACGTCATCCTCTGTCCAATCTCCGATGCGGCAGTGGAATTCACGATTTTCGTCCACCAGGATTTTCGCGGACAGGGTATCGGGACAGCGATGACGCGCCTAGCCCTCAATTTCTCCAGCGAAATGGGTTTTGCCGAAGTTTTCCTGACCACGGAACTCACGAATATTGCCGCCCTGCGGCTCTACCGCAAGCTGGGCTTCCGGATAAAGAGCTCTTTCGGCGAGGAATGTGAAATGAAGATTGACGTGGTGAGTGCCGCCAACGCTCCCCCTCGCGCGGCCTGATTTCCCGCCAGCCTGCTTAACTCCTCCTTACCCTCGACAAGCTGGCAATCGCTCTTTATCTGGCACGTCGCAGTCCCGCGACCGGCAGCCCATGAGTTCCGGACAGGGTGGGCTTGACAGTCGGCGCGAGGTCTCATAGCATGGCAATCTGACTTGCGGCAGTTCCGAGGGCAGAGGACTCCGGCGGCGGTAGCCCGAGCTTGCCGCCCCTGATCGCATAAAATCTCGGCCCATATCTGGCGAAGGTCATTTCCAAGACGAGGGGGAATTGTGAGACTTGAGCTGAAATTCTCCGACGACGTGGCGATCGTCCGCCTGAGCGGGAAGTTCCTGGCGGGGAGCGACGGGCCTTTTCTGCGCCAGAAGGTGCAGGACCTGATCGATGCGGGCAGCCAAAAATTGGTTCTGGATTTCGCCGATGTCCCATACATTGACTCGACCGGCCTCGGCTTCCTGGCCGGCAGCCACAAGGCGGCGCAAAGCGCCGGCATCAACGTCGTGCTCTCGAGTCTGAACATTCATGTCCGGAAAGTCCTGGACAGTGTCCAGCTTTCACAGTTCTTTGTAATCGCCGAGACAGAAACCGCAGCGTTGGCCAAGCTAGGGGAGGCCAATTCGGCCCCGCAAGGAGCGGGCGTTCCCTCCACCAAAGGTCCCAAGGGCAAGAAGCGCTCTCCCGACACAGCCCCGTAAGTCAGCGGGGGACTACTGGAACGTTCCCTGCTCTGTCGGTTGCCGTGGCCGCCACCTCCTTCAGTTTTCGATTGGCTGGCGGAAGAGACATCGCGCTCAATCTTGAACTTTTGATTCAGAAACTATGGCCGTGGAAAGCCCCAACCCAGTCCCGGAATCGGCGCGCCGACGCACGGATCGAATTCTGGCGCCTGTCCGCATTCGCGTCATTGGAAACGACACCATGGGTGTATCCTTCGCGGAAGAAACCGTGACCGTCAGCTTTAACCAGCAAGGGGCGCGCATCAGTCTTACCCACGCGCTGCTCCCCGACGACATCGTTCTACTCATGAACCTGGAAAACTCGATCGAGGAAGAGTTCCGGGTGGTGGGAGGATTTCAAAAAGTCTTCGGCGACCGGCAGGAATGGGGGGTCGAGGCTCTCAACCCGGAAAGCAAAATGTGGGGCGTAACGTTCGCTCCACCCGCCGAAGGGATCCAGCCGAAAGTCCTGATTGAATGCGCCGCCTGCAAGAAGGCCGCG
>CAZTHM010000415.1:0-3485 GCA_964613505.1 uncultured Acidobacteriota bacterium
GCTCGATGATCTTGGGGTGATTGCGCAGCGATTTGAAGACCGGATAGCTCACCAGAATCGAGTTGGGCAAATGTCCGATCTGCTTCAGGATCGTGGCCTTCTGGTCCTCGATGGCGGTGATGGGGTCGGAGTTCGTGAAGTCGGACCACTGGGCGGTGCCGGAGAGCGTGGTGGACTGCGTGATCACTGCGCTGTCCGTGGCCTTCGAGGCGACCAGGATTTCGCGCTGCAAGTAGACGAGCTCGGTGAGCACCTCCGTGGTGTCCACGTCCACGTCGATGGCCTGGTCGGCGTTGGCGCGCAGCTCGTCAGGAATGGCCTGGGCGAGCGCGTGGCCCTCGCAGTAGTAAGTGTCGGTCGAGAGCGTCCATTCGATCTCGTTGGCCCGCGCGCCGGGGCGACGCGCGTCGTCGAGCGTGCGGAAGTTGTCCTTGGAATAGATGAAGTACTTGTTCGACTGCTTGCTGACCGGAACGACGGGGAACACTGAGTCCGCCACGTACTGCAGGTTGCGGTAGGCGACGGAAACTTCCGTCAGAGCCTGGTCAATATGGACCATAGAAATATCTGGCATGTGACATCTCCTTGTCGCGGATGTAGGGGCGGGGCTTGTCCGTCAGCTGACGGACGATGCAAGCATCGCCCCTACGCCTGATAACCGCTGGGCCGGGAGCGCTCCGCGCGCGGGTGTAGCGCCGCCATCCTGGCGGCAGGCCGGCTGGAAGCCGGCGCTACGAGACGCGGAGACCGGTCAGCCGGTCGCTCCACAGCCAGCGGGTTGATGTATCCCGGCTTGCTGACCACCAGGACCAACCCGCAGAAAATCAGTGAACAGTGCACAGTGAACAGTGACGAGTGAAAAGCGACTGCATGCTGTCCACTGTCCACTGTTCACTAACCACTGCTCTTACGACGCCGCCTGCACGCACGGGCCGGGGGTGAGCAGGGCGAAGAAGATCTCGCCGCTCGCCGCCGAGCTGAGCGCCTGGCCCACGATGTTGTGCACCGTGTAGGTGCCGGCGGTCAGCACGGACTTCTTCAAATCCCCGGCCGTCCCGGCAATCTCCACCCAGTCGCCCTTGGCGATCGTGCCGCTGGCGTAGGCGCGCGAGATGCCCAGCACGCGCACCGCGACGTTTTCGTTCTGCTTCGCTTGCGCCTCCTGAGTGATGCCCGCGCACGGGTCGTTGGCGGCGGCGGGCAGCTTGCACTCGCCGTCGTTGGTGCCAAACGTCACGGCGCGGAATCGGGTCACGCCGGCCGCGTCGGTTTCCTTGTAGGTCTTGTCGAGAACGTAAGTTGCTCCTGGCATTGTTCCTCCTGCGCGGCCGGCCTGGCCGGCCGCGCCGCGAAACTCGAAATTCGAAAATTGAAACTCGCCGGTCACTGAAACCCGGCTTGGCCGAGTTTCGAGTTTCCAGTTTCGAGTTTCGTCTTACTGCTCGGGGCCGCTCACGGCCCGGCGATACTGCTGCACCAGGTCCGGCTGCTCGCGGCCGAGGTCGGAGAGCGCCTGGCCGAAAGTAATCTGGCGCTCGCGCATGCGCTGCTCGGCCAGGAATTTGATCTGCTCCTGGACGTCCGCGGGCGGCGTTCCCGCGAGCCCGATGGGGGCGAGGGGAACGACGGCCTTCTGCGCGCTCATCAGCTTGCGGAAGGTGGGGAGATCCGAGAGCGCGATCTTGCGCCAGTCGTCGCGCTGGCGGGGAAGGATCTTGCCGGCGCGCACCGCGTCGTCGAGCGCCTGCTCGGCCTGGGCGCGGAAGAGTTCGGCGGCGGAGATGAATTTGCCGCGCGCCTCGGCCTCGGAGAGCAGCGCGCGCGCCTGCGCGTAGGTGACGACCGCGGATTCTGAGAGCGCCGCCGCGTCCGCCTGCGTGGCCATTTCGCGAAGCGCCCCAGCGGATTGCAGGTCGTCCGCTTCGAAGTAGAACTCGTCCTTCAAATCCTCGTGCCTGATGTGGATTCTTCCGTCCACGACGGAAAGGTTGACGTGCTTCATGGGACCTCCTGTGTTGGAAACGGGAAGATGAGAGTTGGAAATTGGAAAATGGAAATTGGAAACTGGTGTCTTCCGCTTCGGGTTTCGAGTTTCCAATTTCGAGTTTCCAATTTCTGATTTCGAATTTCGAGTTTCGATTTTCGAATTTCCAGTTTCATCTCCGTGCACCGGCACGAATGCCGGGTCCGACAACCGGATTTGCGGCAGCTCCTCGAGGAACGGCCGGTTGGTGAGCGCCACAGAAGTAAGTGTCGTCCCCTGCGATTTGCCCGTGCGCTTCGCCTTCGCGCCCCACTCGATGGCGGGCGAGATGAAACGGTATTCGCGATGCTCGAGCAACTCGCGCGCGCGCAAAGTGGGTTCGTACCAGCCGTAAAGGAGAAAGCGGGAGTAGGAAGTAGGAAGTAGGAAGTCGGGTTCCTTTTCCCCATTTCCTATTTCCAACTTCCCACTTCCGTTCTTCATCTGTTCCGGCGCATCAAGCTTCACGATTCTGCCGGCCGACGGCACCGGCCCGCCCGCCGCCACTTCCGGCATTTCGCTGGCGTGGTCGTAGTCAACGTTGATCTCGCCGTTCTGGCGCTGGCGGAAATTGCGCACTATCGATTCCAGGTCCTCGCGGGTGATGGCGAAGGTGGTCGCGCCGCGCACCCACTTGCCGGTTAGGGCGAGCGGAACGCGGATCAGGCCGTTCGCCGCCGCTTCGGCCATGAGCGTCACCACGAACCGGGGAGGATTGGTGATTGGTGAATTGTGAACTGTGATTTGCGTCTGCACGTGGTCTCTCCTTAACGGGCTGTCCGTGGTCAGTTGTCCGTTGCTCCCGATTCGTCGTCCGTGGTTTCTTCAACTGACGACTGACCACTGACAACCGACGGCTGCTCTCGCTGCGGCAATCCCAATTCGCGCGTGACGTACTGGGCGAGTTCGGGATACGGCGTGACGATGCCGGTTTGGGCGAGCCGGGTCAGCAGGTCAAACGTCTCGGCGAAGTTGCGCGCTCGCAGATTGGATACGGTGAGTTGCGGATAGCGACTGACGCCTTCCCAGTTGTAATTGACGAGTTGCTTGATCGTCGTATAGGTAACGGTCCGAGCGATCTGGTCGGCGGTGGCCTGCAGGGCGAGGAAGAAGAAATCCGTCTGCGACTCGCCCAAGGCGCGATTGCCGCCCGAGCGCGGCCCCAGGCCGAGGTTCATAAAGAAGGCAAGCGCCGTGCGGGATATTTCGATGTTGTGGTGTTGTATGGAATTATAAAGGTCGCGGACGTTGCCCTCCACCCCCTTGAGAGCGAAGTTCCAGCCGTGGGGCAGCGACACGCCCGTCTTCTCATGCGCGGCGAGCTGCTCGACCCACTTGGCCGCCGCCTGGCGGTCTTCCTTGGAGCTGTCGGGCCCCTGCGTGATGGTCGGCACGCCCAGGCCGTTGCGCTCGCCGGCAATCGCGTCGATGCGGTAGAGCTGGTGCTTGATGTACCAGTGCA
>CAZTHM010000416.1:0-3428 GCA_964613505.1 uncultured Acidobacteriota bacterium
TGGACGTCGCGGGTTCGATCCCCGTCCCCCGCTCCATCTTTTCAGTAGCGCAGGAAAGCCTCTCAAAGAACGTACTCCAATCGACTCCATTTCCATGACGCGCGATGCCGAGTCAAGAATCTCCGCCGCTTCCGGCTGAGCGTGCGGCACCTGCTCCTGTCCAGAGCCGAGTGGGGAAGCCCGGGGCTTGCCATCATTGATCGCCGGAGGACACGCGATGGAACTCATTCCGCACAAATCGAATCCGGGGGCCAACTCCTTCCTTGAGGGCTGAGTCTGCCGGGAGGTTTGCCCGGCGGCAGCGCGTTGATTTGCGTCTCTGCCCTGACGGATATAACCTTGCCGCTTGGTTGTATAGGAAGCATCTTCCATAATTCCAGTGAAGGAGCATTCTATGAAGAAGAGTTCTCAAAGCCTTTGGCTGGTCTTCGCGGCCTCAGCCCTTTTGATCGACTCTGGGAACATGCATGCGCAGTCCGCTCGGGCGTTCGAGCCCGACAAGATGGACACGGTCCTTTATGGCGCCGCTTATTATCCGGAATATATGCCCTACGAGCGCCTGGAGCAGGACGTGCAACTGATGCAGCAGGCGGGCATCAGCGTGGTGCGCGTCGGCGAATCCAGTTGGGGGTTGTGGGAACCCGCCGACGGCCGTTTCGAATTCGCCTGGATGGACCGCGCGGTCGACAGGCTGCACACAGCGGGCATCAAGGTCATCATGGGAACGCCGACCTACGCGATTCCCGCCTGGCTCTTCAAGAAACATCCTGAGGTCATGGTCAGGACGTTGGACGGCCACACCAGTTCCTTTGGGCTTCGCCAGAACACCGACCTCTCGAACCCCACCTATCGCTTCTATTGCGAGCGCGTGATTCGCAAAATCATGGAGCATTACAAAGACCATCCCGCGATCATCGGCTATCAAATCGACAACGAAACGCGCCCGGCCGGCGCGTCGAACCACGACGTGCAGGTGAGCTTTGTCGAGCGCCTCAAAGAAAAGTTCAAGAGCGTCGAAAAACTGAACGACGCCTGGGGTCTCAACTATTGGGGCCAGCGGCTTTATGACTGGACGGAGGTTCCGCCTCGCGACGGAATCATCAATCCCGGCTGGAAACTGGAGTGGGAGCGCCACCTGCAGTGGCAGGTAACTGACTTTCTGAATTGGCAGACCGCCATCGTGAATGAGTACAAGCGGCCCGGCCAGTTTGTGACCCAGGATTTTGCCGGCCCGCCACGCCCTTACGCCAATGAATGGGAAATCTCGCGCCCTCTGGATATCGTCGCGGCCAATCCGTATCACACCACGCAGGAACGCTATGACGGGGAAACCACCAGCTTTGCCGGCGATTATTCCCGCTCGCTCAAGCGCACCAACTACCTGGTGACGGAAACCAACGCGCAGACCATCGGCTGGGACTCGAAAGGCCAATTCCCTCCCTACGACGGCCAGCTTCGTCTGGATGTGTACACGCATGTCGCTTCGGGCGCCAACATGGTGGAATACTGGCACTGGCACTCGATCCATTATGGCCAGGAGACATACTGGAAAGGGGTTCTCTCCCACGACCTCGAACCGAATCGCGCCTATGCGGAGGTCACCCGCATCGCGCACGAGTTGCAGCGCGTTGGACCGGAGATCGTAAACACCCAGCGCCCCAACCAGGTCGCTGTTCTTTACAGCAATGACTCGTTTCACGCCATTGAGTTCATGCCCTTCAGCGACCGCGCCAACTACCGCACGGTCCTGGCCGACATGTATCACGCGCTGTATTCCCTGAATGTCGGCGCCGACGTCCTCTTTCCGGAGAGTCAGAACTTCTCCGACTACAAAGTCATCGTGGTTCCCCCCTTGTACATCGCGAGCGACACCGTCCTGAACAGACTTGTCGACTTCGTCCACGCAGGCGGTCACGTGGTGATGGCGTTCAAAAGCGGATTCTGCAACGAGTACTCGACGGTGCGATGGTCGATGGCTCCTGGACCCCTGCGGGAAGCGGCCGGATTCCACTACCAGGAGTTTTCCAACCTGCGTGAGCCGCTGGCGCTCAAGGGCGATCCGTTCCGCGCCGGAGCGGACAATAAAGTTTCCGATTGGGCTGAAATATTGATTCCGGAAGGAGCGCAGCCGCTCGCCTATTACGATCACCCGTTCTTCGGAAAGTTTCCGGCCATTACCCGGAATCAGTTCGGGAAGGGAACGCTGACCTACCAAGGCACTGTCCTCTCGGCGAAGCTGCAGGAAAGCGTCCTGCTCGACGTGCTGAAACTGGCGGGTTTGACGGGCCCGGACCAGAAACTGCCCGCCGCGGTGCGCGTGAAGCATGGCGTGAATCGCAACGGCAAGAAGCTCCACTATTACTTCAACTACTCAAGCGCTCCGCAGACCTTCCCGTATCCTTTCGGTGCGGGCACCGATCTGCTGGCGCAGGCCGCAGTGGCGCCATCACAATCCGTCACCCTGAAGCCCTGGGACCTGGCGATTATCGAGGAGAATGAAGCATCGCGCTGAGCTGATACATCCCCAGTGGTTGAGCCCGCGGGTCTCCTGTTTGCACTTCACGCCGACTGCGGTAGACTGTCGCCTCACTATCTCGACATTCGCCAAGGAGGTTGCCGGTGGCACGCCGAGCGGGAATCATTGTGGGTGTAGACATGGGAGGCACGAGCCTCCGGGCGGTGGTCGTCAACCAGGAAGACAAAATCCTGGCGGTTGAGAAGAATCCCACGCCGGTGGGGAAGAAGCCTGACGCGCTGATCGAGGAGATCGCCGCCCAGGTCATCGACGCCATGGAAGCGGCGGGCCTGAAGCGGAGCGACCTCCGCGCCGTCAGCGTCGGCGCTCCGGGGGCCGTCAATCCGGAGAAAGGCCTGGTTTATGAGGCGCCGAACCTGGGTTGGAGAGACGTGCGCCTGGGGCCGAAATTGAGCGAAATGCTGGGTGTGCCCGTGCTCGTCGAGAACGACGTGAACGTCGGAACGATGGGCGAGTACGGTCTGGGCGCGGGCAGGGGGGCGCAGGAACTGGTCGGGATCTTCGTGGGCACGGGGATCGGCGGCGGCATCATCTCCGGCGGTGAACTCTACGAGGGCCTGCGAGGCGCGGCGGGAGAAATCGGCCACATGGTTTTGCAGGTGGACGGGCCGCGCTGCGGCTGCGGCAAGCGCGGTTGCGCCGAAGCATTGGCCAGCCGCACCGCCATGGAGCGCGAGGTGCGCGCGGCCATCAAGAATGGAGCGAAGAGCTGCGTCCTTGAACTCATGAAGGAGCGTAGCAAGGAACGCATGACCAGCAGCATCATCGTTCGCGCCTTGAAGAAGAATGATCGCGTCATGCGCGACGTGCTGAAGCGCACCGAGCGCTACCTGGGAATCCTGGTCGCCAATGTCGTCAATATCCTTGACCCGGAATGCGTGGTCATTGGCGG
>CAZTHM010000417.1:0-3403 GCA_964613505.1 uncultured Acidobacteriota bacterium
CGTGGAAAACTTTTCCTCTTGACAGAGAGGCTAGACTTGTTACACTAGCTATCTGGGCCGGAAGACTGGCCGTGTCCGGGAAGGGCGGGCGAATGGTTTCGGCAAGGAGAGGGACGTGCGAAGCAGGTACGAGGCGGCCTTCGGTTGCTCGCGATTTTCCCCCAAACGACCCGAATTGCCGCTCGGGAGCCCCTTATATAGGGAGGGGAGCGAAGCTAAAATGTCCTTTACAATGAGTGCGTTACAATTTCTGGTAGAGATCGAAGCTAAATATGTTGTTGAAAACAAAGGGACTGTGTAAAAAATAACCAAAGCTAAAATTTGCCATTGAATCAGTAAGTTAGAAACATTTCGGTTCGGAGACGAACCTAAATCAGGCCTTTTGGGCGTGATGTTTGACCGCGACAACAGGCTTCTCACGGCTCGTGTCAGGGGGAACGATTGACTCGCAGCCGAACTTTTTGCGAGACATTCGGGCTAGCTGGCTGCTGACTGCTCAGGCTGACAGGGCTGGAAGCCAGATGATGAATGATGGTCCGACGACGCGCGTTGCGCTATCCTTGCCCATCGCGTTATCGTCGGTCCCCGGAATTCTCACTCGGAGATAAACCATGAATAGATCCTGTCGTCACCTGCGCCTGTCCCTTTTGGTTTGGAGCCTTACCGTGTGCTGTACCGCCAGCGCGTATGCGCAGTTGGGAATGTTCACCAAAGATCAGCGCCTGGAGTTCACGCGCGACTGGAAGGGCGACCGTTTTCCGGACGGTCGGCCAAAAGTTTCTGACGCGATTCTTGCGCGCCTGAAGACCGTGACCGCCGAAGAAGCCTGGGCGGTGCTGCGCGGCGCCGGGTACAACCATCAGTTCGAAGGCGGCTGGAAGGTCGTCAATCCCGGAGAGCGCCTGGTGGGCCGGGTCGTGACCGCAGTCTTCATGCCTCTGAGGCCCGACGTGAACACCGTAATCAACGACTACGGAAAGAAGGAAGCGCGGGTTGGCGGCGGGCAAAACTCGTGGGTCATCGACACGCTCCAACGCAACGACGTGCTGGTGGTCGATCTCTTTGGCAAAATCAAGGACGGCACTTTTGCCGGCGACAACCTGGGAACTTCCATCTTCACCAAGACCGGCACAGGCCTCATCGTGGACGGCTCGGTGCGCGACGTTTCGGGCATCTCCCAGATTAAGGGGTTTCGTTGCTTCGTGCGCGGCTTCGACCCTTCCGCCCTGGCGGATGTCACGCTGATGGGAATGAATGTTCCCATCCGCATCGGGCGCGTAACGGTGATGCCCGGCGACGTCGTGGTGAGTGATCCCGAAGGATTGACGTTCATTCCTTCTCAACTTACCGAGAAAGTGGCTGACTATTCTGAGATTACACAGTTGCAAGACGCCTGGGGCCATCAAATGCTCCGCGAAGGCAATTACACACCCGGTCAGGTCGATTCGCGCTGGACGAAAGAGATGATCGAGGAGTTCAATCGCTATGCCGAGCAGCAAGGCACGAAAGCGCGTATGAAGACTGAGTAGCAGTCCTTGTCACGAGTGCCCTTGCGTGGCTCAAGCAAATCTTTGTTGCAGGAGATCAAAGCAATGAAAAAGCGCGTCAGCCTGCGGTTCAATCGTCGCGATATGTTGCTGTCTTCCGTTGCCGCCCTGGGAGGAGCCCTCGTTCCGAGCGAACCCCTGGAGGCTTATCCCAAGGGTGTGAACGTGAATTCGTCCCCTTCCGAGCTGAAGATTACCGATCTGCGTATTGCACACGTCATAGACGCTCCGATGCCCTGCCCCCTCATTCGCATCGACACCAACCAAGGGATCTCCGGCCTCGGCGAGGTGAGGGACGGCGCAAGCCCCACCTACGCGCTGATTCTCAAAAGCCGGTTGCTCGGAGAAAACCCCTGCAGCGTGGATCGTCTCTTCCGCAAGATCAAACAATTCGGCGGGCACGCCCGCCAGGGCGGCGGTGTGTGTGGAGTTGAGATGGCATTATGGGATCTGGCCGGAAAAGCCTACGGCGTCCCCGTATTCCAAATGCTCGGCGGTAAGTTTCGCGACAAGATTCGCATCTATGCCGACACCACCGAGTCGCACGACCCCAAAGTTTATGCGGAGCGATTGAAGAAGCGAATGGACCGGGGAATCACGTGGCTCAAAATGGATCTGGGGATTGATTTGCTCGATGGGACGCCGGGAACGGTTACGCAACCTTCTGGGATGAGTCGACAGGAGCTGTCAACTACTCAGCATATGTTCACGGGCATCGAGGTCACGGACAAGGGCATCGCGATGATGGCAGATTATGTGGCGGCGGTGCGGGAAATCGTGGGAATGGAGATTCCGCTGGCGGCGGATCACTTCGGGCATATCGGTGTGAATTCTTGCATCCGCCTGGGGCGCGCGCTGGAGAAGTTCAACATGGCATGGCTCGAGGACATGATTCCCTGGGAATACACCGACCTGTGGAAACAGATCACCGATTCCATCGGTGTGCCCACGCTGACGGGCGAAGACATATACTTGAAAGAGCCGTTCATCGAACTTTGCCGCCGGCAGGCAATCCGCAAGATTCATCCCGATCTCGCCACATCGGGCGGGATCTTGGAAACGAAGAAGATCGGCGACGCCGCGCAGGAATACGGCGTCCCGATGGCGATGCACTTCGCCGGAACGCCCGTCTCCTGCCTGGCCAATGTGCACTGCGCCGCGGCCACGGAGAATTTCCTGGCGCTCGAAAACCACTCACTCGATGTGCCGTGGTGGGACGACCTGGTGGCAGGCGTGGAGAAACCCATCGTCAACCGCGGATTTATCAGCGTGCCCGACAAGCCCGGCCTCGGTGTGACCCTGAACGATGAAGTCGTGAAACAGCACCTCAAGCCCGGGACAACCTATTTTGGGCCGACGACGGAGTGGGACAAGGAACGTTCCTGGGACCGGTTGTGGAGTTAACTTATGCTTGCAGTCGAAGCGCCCAGCCAGCGATTACTGCGCCGTATAACCGCCGTCCACCATTAAAGACGCGCCCGTAATGTAAGACGCTTCATCGGAAGCCAGAAAAAGGATCGCGGCCGCCACCTCGCGCGTTTGACCGATGCGGCCCAGAAAGGTCTTCGCGCCCTCGTCAGCGTTGAACTGCTCGAGTGTCATTCCGACTTTCTCCATGTGCCGGTAGGAAGCAGATGTGAGTATCGTTCCCGGGCAAACACAGTTGACGCGGATTTTGTGCGGGCCGAGATCCATCGCCATGTTGCGCGTCATCTGCAGCAGGGCGGCCTTGGTCGCACTGTACGCGAAAAAGTTAGGCTGGCCCACAAAGCTCGATATCGACCCGAGAATCACAATCGCCCCGCCGTTTTTCTTCATGTGCTCCACGGCATACTTGGTGACCATGGCGGTGCCGA
>CAZTHM010000418.1:0-3375 GCA_964613505.1 uncultured Acidobacteriota bacterium
GCTTCGCCTGGCGCAAATCCACGACCTGGTTGGCGACGGTCCAGACCTGAGTGGCGACGATGATCCCAAAGATGCCCGTCCAGAGAATGTACACAACCGCGACCGGCGACCATTGGATTCTCAGCCCCCACCAGAGGCCCACCACGCACAGCAAGAAAAAGACCAGCGTTCCAGAAATCAGCGTCGCCTGGCTGATCCGAGTGGACAAGCGAACGTAAATTGCCACCATAAGCCCAACTAGAATCGCAATCCCGATATAGATGTAAGGAAGTGTCGTAAAGGGATACTTGCTTAAGTAGAGTCCTTTGCTGGCTGACTTAATGATGATGTAGGAGGCCATGGAGAGCGTGAGGTAAGAGAAAAGCAGGAAGGCGGGCGCTTCTTCGCCACGGTGGAGGTTTAAGAAAGATCGGAAGCGGTCCATGAGTCGGTCACCCAACCGGTCGGAAGACTCGCAGGCCGGGGAGCAATGCGTTGCTACACTGTGAGTATCCTACCTGACCCGCGCCGAACGATGCAACCACGCTTCAAAATCGCATCGTTGCGAAACACAGCAATCTCTGCTCCACTCACGCGATGAATTCGGTGGGCTTGAAAACAAAAGCATCTGGCGTCCGCTCGGACAGGATTAATGCGAGCAGGGCAAAAGGAAAGGGCGACACTGAGTGTTTGTCCGGACAGCGATCCGCTGCCGCGAAATCCTCTCGGGCCTGCTTCCCGATTCGTTAAGCCTAACTATCAAGACTGCGTAGAGGATAACACACATTCTTCTTTACAATTAACGAAGTTGGTAGTAGAAGTGCCCTATTCGCCTTGACTTCCTTTTGAGAAAGGAAGCGCGTCATGTTGTACTCGCCAGAGCGAACTTCGAATCCGGTTATCCCGTCCAAAGAAGATCACCCGATTTTGTGTGTGAATTGCGAGGAAGTGTCAAGGCGCTCTCCTGTTTTGCTCTGTCGCCGCGGTTCACCCTTGCAGCGGTCACAAAACTTCCCGAAAGGTTCTGCCGCCATGTTGACTCTTAGATCTGAGGCCGGAGCCCCAAACCTCATGCGACGCTCAACTCGGCTAGCACTCATCTGGTCCGTCATTGCAGTGTCAGTTTCACTCCTGCCGGCGCAACAACCGTCCCGGACAGCGGAGATCGAGGCCGCGCGCAAGGAAAAAGCTCAGCACCTGAGCCCGGATCAACCCTCGAAGGCAGAGCGAAGGCTGCTGGCGCTCAAAGAGAAAAAGACGTTGGAGCGCGTCAGCGCCGGCGTGGCGGGATTTCGTCTGAAGTTAGGCGGACTGGTACAGGGAGGGGGCTTTGCCGCGGGTCCCGAGTACTTGCGGCAGGACTTGGCGAAAGGGAATCTGGTTTTTCGCACCGCCGCGCAAGCCTCGCTTAAAGCCTACCAACGATACGACCTCCAATTGACGGCTCCGCATTTTGCGCGAAACCAATTGTTCTTTGATTTCTTCGCGGTCCACCATGACTACCCAGGAATTAATTATTACGGCCCCGGACCGCGATCTGAGAAAGGCTCGCGGAGCAATTTCCGCATCATCGACAATGCGATCGACGGCACCTTCGGGTGGCAACCTGTCCGACATCTCAAAATGGGCGCTTCCGGCGGGTATCTGGCCACCACGCTGGGCACCGGGAAGGACACCCGCTTCGCCTCTACGGACAAAGTCTTCGGGCCAACTCACGCCATCGGAATTGGCACGCGCCCCGATTTCGTCCGCGTGGGAGGTTTCATCCGCTACGACTATCGGGACAATCCCGGCGGCCCGCGTAGTGGGGGCGACTACCTGGTCCAACTTGACCGGTTTTATTCGCGCCCCGACACGGGCAACGATTTTCGCCGCCTGAATGTCGAGTTGCAGCAATACATCCCCTTTTTCAATCAGCGTCGCGTCATCGCGCTTCATGCCCGGTCGGTGCTGACCTATCCTGACAACACCGACGCCGTTCCCTTTTATCTCCAGCCGGTGTTGGGCGGCGCGGACGACTTGCGGGGCTTCCGTCCGTTCCGCTTCTACGACAACAACCTGATCGCCGTGAATGGCGAGTACCGCTACGAGGTTTTTAGCGGCCTGGACATGGCGCTGTTTGCGGACGCCGGAAAGGTGTTCCATCGTCATTCCCAGTGGAATCTTCACCACATGGAAGCGGCCTTCGGGTTCGGTTTCCGTTTCAACGTCCGCAACAACGTGTTTATGCGCATCGATACCGGCTTCAGTCACGAGGGATTTCAGATCTGGGTGAAGTTCAGCAACATCTTTGGCGAGGAGCGCATTCGCTCTTCCAGTTTCCAGTAGAGGGAAGAGAGAAAGAGTCAATCCATGCGTGCCCATTTCTTGAAAAGAATTGGAATTCTTGCGACAACTGTTATGTTCCTTCCCTGGCCGAGCGCTGGGCTTCCCCAGAGGAAGTTCTACGACGACGACCCCTTGCTTAAAGAGCCTCCGCCGGTGAACGTCGAGAAAGTGTTGGATCGCCGGATCAGCGATTACTACGACTTCTTCTCCAATAGCTTCGCGAAGCTCGGTGAGGAGAACACGAAAACCAAGTTTACTCGGGCCAAGGCAGTGAATACGCTTGGCGACGCTCCCGACAGCGCCTGGTATACCCAGCGTCATTTCTGGAAACCGATGACAATTGAAGAACTGCAGCGAGGGCCGGGCGACCAGAACGCCCCCGATACCAGCGGCCGGCTGACGGTTGTGAAGGCCAAGACTGAAGGCATCAGCCCGGGCTTCGACATGTTGGATTCCAAGGGCCGAAAGTACAACGTCAAATTCGACCCGCTCACCAACCCCGAAATGGCCACCGCCGCCGATGTCATCGGGTCGAAGTTCTTTTATGCTTTAGGTTACAACGTCCCTGAGAATTACGTTTTTGCCTTCAGCCGGCATCAACTGGTCGTCGCGCCCAGCGCTGCTCTGACCGACGCGGAAGGAAAGAAGCGCCCCATGACCGAGAGGGATGTGACCGAACTTTTCCTCAAAATCCCCCGGACCAGGGACGGCCGGTACCGGGCCACTGCCAGTTTCTATCTCAAAGGGAAGAACGTGCGGGAATTCCGCTACCAAGGCACGCGCCAGGACGACCCGAATGACATTGTTCCCCACGAGCATCGGCGCGACCTCCGCGGGCTGGGCGTTTTTTGCGCCTGGCTGGGTCATGACGATTCCCGCGCCATAAACAATGTGGACTTCCTGGTCGAAGAAAACAGCGTCCACTTCATCAAACACTACTTGATCGACTTTGGCTCAATCCTTGGCAGCGCCAGCATCGGCCCCAACAGTCCGCGCTCGGGACAGTACCTCTTTGATGTTAAACCTACCGCTGCGGAGTTTTTCTCTCTCGGCCTGTACGTGCCCAAG
>CAZTHM010000419.1:0-3347 GCA_964613505.1 uncultured Acidobacteriota bacterium
GGCGGGATTCCTATCAATTTTCACAAGGCGCGCCGTGATCGGGGCAAGCGTTTCGCATTATCGAGTTCTGGAGAAGCTCGGCGGCGGCGGGATGGGTGTGGTCTATAAGGCCGAGGACACCAAGCTCCGCCGCTTCGTCGCGCTGAAGTTTTTGGCCGGGGAGCCCTCCGGGCTGGCGCGGGAAGGCGGAGCCCTCCCCTCCCAGTACGACGCCGTCGCTCTCGAGCGTTTCCGGCGAGAAGCGCAGGCCGCCTCCGCCCTCAACCACCCCAATATCTGCACCATCCACGACATCGACGAGCACGAAGGCCGGCCCTTCATCGCCATGGAGTTCCTGGAGGGGCGAACGCTGAAGCACCGCATCAGCGCCAAGCCCTTCAAGACGGACGAGATTCTGGAACTCGGCATCCAGCTTGCCGATGCCCTGGACGCGGCGCACGCCAAAGGGATCGTCCACCGCGACATCAAGCCGGCGAACATCTTCGTAACTAGTCGCGGGCTGGTGAAGATTCTGGATTTTGGCCTGGCGAAGCTCACGGCGCGCCCTGCCGGCCTCTCACTGGCCGGTGATGTCGCTGGGGCCGCCGGGACGGCGGCGCCCCAGGATACCGCGACCGTGGACGCCGCTCACCTCACCAGCCCGGGCGTGGCGATGGGCACGGTGGCCTACATGTCTCCGGAGCAGGCGCGCGGGGAAGAACTCGACGCGCGAACGGACGTGTTTTCCCTCGGCGCGGTCCTCTACGAGATGGCCACCGGCAAGCAGCCGTTTGCCGGAAACACCACGGCGGTCATTTTCACCGCGATTCTCACCCAGGCGCCCGTCTCGCCCGTGCGGTTCAATGCCGAGATCCCGCCGGAACTGGAGCGCATTCTGCAACGCCTGCTCGAAAAGGACCGCGACCTGCGTTATCAAAGCGCCGCCGATTTGCGCAGCGAATTGAAACGCCTCAAGCGCGACACCGACTCGGGGCGCTCGGCGGCGGTCGCCGTGGCGACGGCATCTCCCTCCGGCGGGCAGCTAGCTCCAGGAACCGTCTCACCCCATACGCCCAGCGCCGGAATGCCGGCCGGCGCACCGCTGGCCTCGGAGGTTGCGGGCCCGCTGGGGCGGAGACGCGGCGCGCGTCTGGCGCTCGGGGTGGGAGCCGTCGCGGCCGTCGCCCTGTTGGCCGCCTCTGGTCTCTATTGGCGATCCAGTCGCCAACCGCGCACGGTACGCTCCCTTGCGGTACTTCCCTTCGTCAACGGCACTCGCGACGCCACCCAGGACTATCTGAGCGACGGGATCACCGAGGGCATCATCAACAACCTCTCCCAGCTTCCCCACCTGCGCGTCCTGGCGCGCTCTACGGTGTTCCGCTTCAAGGACCACGCGGACGACCCGCTCAAGATCGGACGCGACCTCAACGTGGACGCGGTTCTGACTGGCACGATGTCCCGCGGGGGCGGGGGCATGACGATTCAGGCCGATCTCGTCAGCGTCAAGGACGGCTCAGAGCTTTGGGGCGAGAAATTCAAGTTTTCTGCTGAGGAGATCGCGAGCGCGCAGACGCAAATCGCACAGCAGATATCAGAAACGCTTCGCCTCAAGCTCACTCCCGAAGAAGCCCGGCAACTCGCCAAGGTGCCTACTCAGAACAGCCAAGCCTACCAGGCATACCTGCACGGGCGGTACGGGTACAACCGCCGGACGCGCGATTCGCTGCGCCAGGCTCTTGCATCCTTTCACGAAGCTGCCACCCTTGACCCCAACTTTGCGCCCGCCTACGCGGGATTGGCGGACACTTACAATCGCTTCCCGGACTACAATCTGAGCACCTCGCAAGAGGCCATCCCGAAGGCGGAGGCCGCGGCGCGCCAAGCTTTAGGGCTCGATGACTCGCTGCCTGAAGCTCACGCCGCGCTCGGTCAGGTCCTGGGCACTTACGACTGGGACTGGGTAAGTTCCGAACGCGAATTCCAACGCGCCCTCACACTCAATCCCAATTACGCGGAGGGGCGGTACTTCTATGCCTTGGTTTGCCTGGCGCCCCAGCGAAGGTACGATGAAGCCATCGCGCAAATGAAGAAAGCGATTGAGGCCGATCCCCTGTCCCTCATTGTCAACGCCAATCTCGCATGGATCTATCGCCTCGCGCGCCAGGACGAGTTGGCCATGGAACAGGCCCAGAAGGCGCTCAAAATCGATCCCGGATTTATCGTGTCCCACATGAGGCTCGAAGAACTATACGAAGCAAAGGGGATGTACGAACCGGCCATCGGCGAAATAGAGAAGCAAGAGGACGCATTCAAAGGAATGGCGCCGCGGCTTCGACAGGCTTACGCCAAATCAGGATCGCGTGGCTTTTGGCTGGAGATGGTACTACTACAAACGGACCTCGCCAAGCGAGAGTATGTCCCTGCAAGCAATGTGGCCATACTCTACATGCGTCTGGATGATAAAGACCGGGCCATCGAGTGGCTGGAAAAAGCTCGAGCGGAGCACGATACCAGTCTTCCTCTGAGTACTTTGGAACCTGCCTTTGATCCCCTGCGTTCCGACCCACGCTTCCGGGCCCTTCTACAGAGCATCGGGCTCGCGCATTAAGCCGAGCGAATTCATTCCTTCGTGTGCCTCCGACCTGCCGGCGTCTCGTAAGGGCGATGCTTGCATCGCCCGGGTTGGGGTCGTAGGGGCGAATGCTTGCATCGCCCGGGCTGGGCGGGGCAAGCCCCGCCCCTACAACCTTAGGCCGCGGCAAGCGCCACCAGGAGGCGCGCCGGCTGCCCAATTTGCGTGTACAATCGGCGGGAGCGAGTGGAGGAGGCGGCATGAAAAAGGTGGGCGGGCTGCTGGGGCTGGTGATTGCGCTGGGCGTGGGATACTTCATCTTCAAGGCGCAGATGACGACCGGGCCGGCGGGCGGCGCGCCACCGCAGCAGACGATTGACGTGGCCGGCGTCAAGAACGATCTGCTGGCCATCGGGCAGGCGGAGCGCATGTACCTGGCCAGCCACGGCACCTACGCCAGTATTGAGGCGCTCCAGCAGGACGGCGCGCTGCAGTTCTCCGGCACCAACCGGCGCGGCTACAATTACTCGGCCGAGGTGACGGGCGGCGAGCACTTCCGCATCACTGCCACGCCCGCCGATCCCGCTAAGGCCGGGTGGCCTGCGCTCACGATGGATGACACGATGCAGATCGCAGAACAGTGACGAGTGACAAGTGACGAGTGACGAGCGGGAAAGAGCTGTGAGCAGTGACAAGTGACATGCAGGCCGCGATTGGCGAGAAAAGAAAGCCCCGGAGCTATAAGGATCTATTGGTTTGGCAAAAGGGGATCGAGCTTGTAAAGGAGATCTAT
>CAZTHM010000420.1:0-3343 GCA_964613505.1 uncultured Acidobacteriota bacterium
AGCATATATAAGAAAATGATCTACCGCGTGATTGTGCTGTGGATACTGGGGATGGTCGCGCAGGGACACCTGCTGGCCTTCGATCTCAACAACCTGCGTTTCTACAGCAACACGCTCCAATCTATCGCTGCCGGATACTTGATTGCCACGATAGCTCTGGTGGAGTTGCCGGTGCGCTGGCAGGCGGCGCTGGCTGGTGCGCTCCTCGTGGTCTTTTGGGCGCTGATGGCGTTGGTGCCCGTGCCGGGGCACGGCGCCGGCGCCCTAACACCTGACGGCAACCTCGCGATTTACATCGATAAGACGCTGCTCGGCCACTTCCAGGATGGCACCCCATACACTTGGATTCTCAGCAGCCTGGGCTTCGGGGCGACGGTGCTGATGGGAGTTCTCTCCGGACACCTCCTGCGTTCCAAGCTCCCCGACAATCGCAAGGCGCTTGTGCTGGCGGGCTCGGGCCTTGCCTGCCTCGTGGGCGGGTGGCTATGGAGCTTTGCCTTCCCCATCATCAAACACATCTGGACCAGCTCGATGGTGCTTTGGTCGGGCGGCTGGTGCCTGCTGCTCCTGGCGTTGTTCTACTGGGTTATCGACGTGCTGGGGTACCGGCGCTGGGCATTCTTCTTTATCGTGATCGGCATGAACGCCATCGTTGCCTACATGGCCCCGGACATCATCCCCTTCTCCACAATCAGCAAGACACTTTTCGCCGGCCTCTCGAAACATTTGGGGATGTTCGGGCCCGTCCTGGTGGCCTTCGGAACGCTCGGCGTTCTCTGGCTAGTCCTCTACTTTCTGTATCGCAACCGAACCTTTGTGCGGATATAGTTCGTCCGGCGAAAAGTAAGGCCATTCATAAACTCTTTTGGCGGAGGATCAATTGAAAGGGAAAAATGATTCTAACGGCCGCTTGACCGGCGAATTTTCCCGTCGCAAGTTTCTCGGCCGCGCCGCCACGACGGTGGCCGGCCTGACGATTGTTCCGCGGCACGTACTGGGCGGGGCCGGATACGTTCCCCCCAGCGATAAGGTCAACATCGCCTTTATCGGTGTGGGCGCGCAGGGTCTGCGGGTGATGCTTGAATTCCTTAAGCAGCCCGACGTGCAAGCCGTCGCCGTCTGCGATGCCAACAAGGCAAGCGGCGATTATCCGCAATGGGGCGAGCACGAGTTCCGCGATTCTGTGCGCGAGTTGCTCGGCGTGAGCACGGGTTGGGACTGGCTCAGCCCCGAAACGCCCCTGCAATTGACGCACTCCATGCGCGTGACAGGCGGCATGGCGGGCTGGGAGCCTTGCCAGAAGATCGTGGACGCCTACAACGGCCTCAAGAAACGCTCGGGAGAATCGCGCGGCTGCGCGGCCTACAGCGATTTCCGCGAGCTTCTCGACAAGGAGAAAGATCTTGATGCCGCGGTCGTGTGCACGACGGACAGCCTGCACGCAGCGGTCTCCGCGGCGGCGATGAAGAAGGGCAAACACGTCTTCTGCCAGAAGCCCATGACCCACACCATCTATGAGGCGCGCCGAGTGGCCGAAATCGCGCGCGAAACGGGCGTGGCCACGCAAGTGGCGGTCGGCAACCAGGCTTCCGAGGCCACGCGCCAGCTCTGCGAATGGGTCTGGGCGGGCGCCATCGGGCCGGTGCGCGAGGTAATCAACTGGTCGAGCCGTCCGTTCTGGCCGCAGGGCATCGACCGCCCGAAGGAGTCGCAACCCCTCCCCGAAGGATTGGATTGGAACCTGTGGCTCGGTCCGGCGCCCGAGCGGCCGTTCCATCAAGCCTATCTGCCTTTTGTTTGGCGCGGCTGGTACGACTTTGGTTGCAGTTCGCTTGGCGACATGGGTTGCTACAGCTTCGACACGATCTTTCGCGTGCTCAAGCTCGAAGCGCCCACCAGTGTTGAGGCAAGTTCCTGCGAGCGCTTTGACGAGTCCTACCCGCTCGCCACCATCATGCACTTGCATTTCCCGGCGCGCGGCGACATGCCGCCCGTGCGCCTGAGCTGGTACGACGGCGGTCTGCTGCCTCCCACACCCGAGAATTGGCCCACGGGGCGAAAAATGCGGGGAGAAGACAACGAAGGACTGCTCTTCGTGGGAGAAAAGGGCAGCATCCTGTGCCGCTTCAGCGGCGGCCATCCCACGCTGCTTCCTGAATCCCGGATGAAGGATTTCAGAGAGCCGCCGAAAACTCTGCCGCGTTCACCCGGCAACGACCGCGAGTGGCTCGACGCCTGCAAAGGCGGCAAGACCAAGCCGGGCGCGAACTTCGAGTTCTCCGGCATGGTCACTGAGGCGCTGCTGCTCGGCAACGTCGCCGTGCGCGCGGGAGAGACTTTGATTTGGGACCGGCCGAACTTGAAAGCCACCAACTCGGCGGCGGCGCAGCAATTCATCAGCCCCGAGCGCCGGTCAGGTTGGACCTTGTAGCTCAGGCGGTGCGTGGGCAGCTCAAACTATGTACCTTCCGTAGGGTGTGCGTTTTTCCGCTCAACCATTCCGCCTTACGAGGCACGCTCATCCTGGGAGGGGAAGGGGCGTCTCTCGGTCTCATGGCCCCCCTCCGCAATCCTCAGTCTTCTGGGTGGCGTTTGTAGACGGAATCCGCCACCAGCAGCGGGTTGGCCGATGTTTTGAACAGGAGGCCGCGTACTGAAACCGAGTCTCCTACATTCAAGCCCGCCGCATCCGTGACGCCCTCAAATTGAGTTCCGGGTGAAGTCTGAACGTCAATCTGGGTGATGGTTGGGCTTGCACTGGTGAAGTAGTCCGGCAGATTACCAATCGTGAAGATGATTCCGCCCGGGGAGGTCACCTTTCCTGTAATTTGTGAGCGATGCAGCGTCACTTGGTCGGTGGTGACGGAAGTCCCCGTACTCCCGGAAGGAATCCTGATTTGCACATTCTGCCCCACCAGTAGGTCCGCGGCGCTCACGAAGGTCACGGTCGTGGGGAGGGGAATCCCGTCGCTGTCAATCTGGAACGTGGCCCCGTCCTGCAGGGTCACGGTGAGGATGTTGCCGATTTCCACGCCGTCATCATCCAGAGCTTCGTCGTGGAGAACCATTTTGAATTCCGTCGGGCTGTCGATGGCCACGACTTGGCCGTCGAGCTGATTCTCGTTGACGCCTTCGGGCTGCTTGAGCTCAACCTTTTTGGCGGTAAATGTCCCGTCGGACATCAGCATCAGATCAACCTCGACGATCTGGCCGACCTGAAAGCTGGAGAAACTGTTGGCAAGACCGACCCGCTCGAAGTCCTCGATTTCCGTGCTGCTGTCTACCTTTGCCGTGAAGGTCTGGCCGCTGGAACTGTCTTGCACAGTGATCTGGTTGTTCGCGG
>CAZTHM010000421.1:0-3333 GCA_964613505.1 uncultured Acidobacteriota bacterium
GCTCGCCTCTGGTGTGGGATTTCTTTGCCATCAACACTTACCTGATCGGCAGCGTCGCGTTCCTGACGCTGCCCATCATTCCCGATTGGGCGCTGGTACGCGACAAGGCCGCGGGTTGGCGCAAGAGGGTCTATTCCATCCTCGCGCTCGGCTGGCGCGGGACTCCCAAGCAATGGTCGCGCCTGGAAACGGCCATGCACATCCTGGCCATCGCCATCATTCCCGTGGCGGTCTCGGTGCATACGATTGTGTCCTGGGATTTCGCCATGGCTCCCGTGCCGATGTGGCATTCGACCATCTTCGGACCGTATTTCGTGGCTGGCGCGATCTTCAGCGGCATTGCCGGGCTCATCATCGCGATGGCGGCCCTGCGAAAGTTTCTCCACCTTGAGGATTACCTGCTGCCCATCCACTTCGACAACCTCGGCAAACTCCTCCTGATGATGAGCCTTCTCTGGTTTTACTTTATTTTCGCCGAGCGGCTCACCACCTGGTACGGGAATGCGCCGTCGGAGATGGCGGTCTTCTGGGCGACGCAGAGCGGAGCGTATGCGCCGCTCTTTTGGACGATGGTAGCGTGCAATTTCCTGATTCCCTTCCCCATCCTGGCCATCAAGAAACTGCGAACCATTACGGGCACGGTCATCGCCTCGCTCGGGGTGGTGGTCGGCATGTGGCTGGAACGTTTCCTCATCATCGTTCCGTCGCTCAGCCGCAAATTTTCTCCCTACAGTTGGGGAACGTATCAACCCACCTGGGTCGAGATCACACTCATGGTGGGGACCTTCGCCGGGATGGTTCTGTTGTACACGCTGTTTTCAAAGGCGGTGCCGATTATCTCGATTTGGGAATTGAAAGTGGGGATGCAGAAGAAGCCAGGAGTCAGGAGTCAGGAGTCAGGAGTCGGTAGTCGGTAGTAAGTTGTGGGTTGTTAGTTGTTGGTCGTTAGTTGCGGGAAACCGAGCGGAGCAAGCCACCCGCTCCCGGGTTAGTCAGAGCTATGGCGAAAAAGGACAAAGCCATCTACGGGCTTTACAACGATCCTGACTCGGCGCAAGGCGCGGTCGACGCGCTGAGGGCCGCGAAGGTCGAATTACGAGACCTCGCGATCATCTCCTCCGAGCCTTTCGAGGAATACGAATTCGGGAGGCTGGATCATCGCACGCCCATGCCCTGGCTGGCGGCGCTGGGGGGCCTGATGGGCGGGGTGAGCGGATTCCTGCTGGCCGTTTTGACCCAGAAGTCCTACCCGCTCGCGACGGGTGGGATGCCCATCGTGACACTCTGGGCGAATGGCATCATTACCTACGAGCTGACGATGTTGGGCGCGATTCTGACGACGCTCTTTACCTTGCTGGTTACGGCGCGGATCCCGGACTGGCGCGCGAAAATCTATGATCCCGCGGTCTCTGAGGGTAAGATATTGGTTGGTGTGATCAACCCTTGCGAAGAATCCCGCGTCGAACTTAAGAGGCGGCTGAGCGAGGCAGGGGCTGCGGAAACAAAAGAAGTCGGCTGAGTCTTTGCGGAGTGGGAAAATTTACTGAAGTGAGGAAGAAACGAATGAAATCAATCTCTGCCCTGTTTGTGATGCGGATGTTGGTATTGACCTTAGGACAGCTGCTTTCGCTCGCGGTTTTTTCAATGCAAGAGTCCAAAAGTTCGTCGCCAGATGGCGGAACCATCTACAAGAAGAACTGCAACATGTGCCACTTCCCGGACAAGGCTGATAAGAAGCTGGGGCCGGGGCTGAAAGACCTCTTCAAGAACAAAGAGCTTCCCCAAAGCCACAAGCCGGCCACTGAACCCAATGTCCGCGAGCAAATCGAGAAGGGCAGCAAGGCGATGCCCGCATTCGGCAAGAAGCTCGCGGCCGAGGATATTGACGCGTTGATGGCTTACCTGAAGACGCTGTAAACAGGTGCGCGGCAGTTGCGGTCTATGACCGCCGGCTTCGCTTCTGCTGGTACGCCGCTTACAGAGCGGCGCTACAACGTCGCGCGCAGCCCGCCGGGCCGGTCTCTAGACTCGCTTCAAATCGGTGCGCACGCGGTCCACGTATTTTCCCGTGGCGACTTCGACGCGCACGATTTCTCCCGGCCGGATGAACTGCGGCACCAGCACTTCCAAGCCGTTCTCCAGGGTGGCGTACTTGAAAGTGTTGTCCTGCTGCTGGTGGACGGGCTGGGCCGTCGTATTGACCTTTACTTCGACGATCTTCGGAAACACAATGCTGACCGGCTCGCCCCCGCAAAACTCGACCGGGATCATCATCTCAGCCTTGAGGTATTTCTGTGCCGGGCCGATGGCTTCAAGCAGAATCGAGACTTGGTCGAACGTGACCGGATTCATGAAGGTGGCGGAATCGGCATCGCTGTAAAGAAACTCCATCTCCTGTTTTTCGAGCACCGTCTCTTCCAGGCGCTCCTCCGGGCGGAAACGCAGTTCCTTGAACGTCCCCTTCCTCACGCTAATCAGTTTGGCGTGAACGCTCCCGGGCATCTTGCCTTGGCCGATGTGGTAGACCGACTCTTCAACTTTCAGAAGATCTTCGCCGATTTTCAGCACCATGCCCGGGCGTAGCTGGGATGCGATAACCATGGAAACCTCATATTAATCCACCGCGTCGGAACTCTGAATCGTCCTCAACGTCTACTTGAAGCGCTTGCTTGACCCGGGGGAATTGTAGAGCCGAATCAGCGTGTTGATATCACGCTGGCTGGGCTGCTTGACGAGCGATCTCCAAAAGAGTGGGAGCGGCAATCCTGGAGGCCCGAGCTGCCGGACCTTCTCCTGCACGTGCCAGAACATGATATCGCCCTTGTTTTCGCTATGTCCCTTGATGCCCAGAGCGTGGCCGAATTCATGCGAAACAATTGCCCGCATCTCGTCCTTGGACCACGGGCGGCTGAGGTCAACGGTGATGACGGCGTATTTGCGAGTCTTCAGTTCGCCGCCCTCGAAGCGGAACAGCACCCAATCTTGCTCCTCCCCGGCACGCCCCTGCCTCAAGGTCGATTCTTCCCAGCCCATGCGAATGTCCGCAGTCTTCGGGATCGCAACCAATTCGAGGGGAAAAAGTTTGCTCCAGTTGTCGAAGGCCTCGCGCGTACCGTGCTGCCATTTCAGTTCGGGCGCGCTGCCGAGAAACACCTTAAGAGGAAAGGATTTCCACTCGTCACCTTCAGACCGGTCCGAGATCCAAAAGTAATAATCCCCCGCCGCCGGAACGTAATGCGGAGGCAGCAAGGCCTCCGGCAAAGCCGGCAGCGCCTCGAGGATTTGCAGCCGGGCGTGGACGCGTGCCGCGTCGAATTTCAACTCGGGACAGTC
>CAZTHM010000422.1:0-3320 GCA_964613505.1 uncultured Acidobacteriota bacterium
CGCAGCAGCCAGCTCTTCAGCATGCGAGCGCCGAGCGCCGTCACGCATTGGTCGAGTGTGGCGAGCAGCGTTGAATCACGCGTCCCGCCGAAGACCGGTTCGAACAGTTCCAGATTGCGCAACGTCGCCGGGTCGAGGACCAGCGAGTCCTGCTGCTCGTAAAACCGGATGCCGTCGAAATACGAGAGGGACCCGCGCTGCGTCTCCCGAACGTAATGGAGAATGGCGCCTGCCGCAGACACGGCGAGCGGGCGGCCTTCCAGCCCGTAGCCGGCGAGGGTGGCTACGCGAAACTGGTCGCGCAACTGGCGCGCGCCGTATTCCTCGCTGAAGACCCAATCGTCGAGGCGGGTTTCGGTGACATCCGCAATCTCAGATTTGAGATTTGAAATTTGAGATGAGGAGGGCAGCCACTCCAAGTCCCCGGACCGCGGTGAACCCCGCAGCAGAATCTCACGCGGACGCATTCGCGCCAGTTCTTCATACAACTGCGCCGTCGCGTCCGCGCCGGAGAATTCCGTGGAGCGGAATTCGCCCGTCGAAAGATCGGCGAGCGCCAGCCCCAGCGCGCCGTCGCGTTCAATGACCGCTGCCAGGTAGTTATTTTCACGCGCTTCGAGCACTTGTGCGTCGACGGCGGTGCCCGGGGTGACGACGCGCGTCACCTCGCGCTTCACGAGTTTCTTGGCGACGCGGGGGTCCTCCATCTGATCGCAGATCGCCACGCGGAAGCCCTTGCGAATCAATTTGGCGATGTAACCCTCGACCGCGTGGTACGGCACGCCGCACATCGGGATCGCCTGCCCCTTCTCCTTGTTGCGCGAAGTGAGCGTGATCTGAAGTTCTTTGGACGCGACGATCGCGTCCTCAAAAAAGAGTTCGTAGAAATCGCCCAGGCGAAATAGCAGCAGGGCGTTCGGGTGGCGCTCCTTGATGGCACTGTACTGGCGCATTAACGGCGTGGAAAACTCGCTCATGGACGCGATGGGTTGGAAGGCCATTATCGTGCGCGGCTAAGCGATTTGTAAACACGATTGTCGAAAAGCTTTCGGCCTTCAGCAATCAGCCGTCAGCAAGATCTGGGACCGCCTGGGGTTGCTGAGTGCTGACGGCTGACCGCTGACCGCTGAAAGCTGACAGCTATGTTTCGCGCACACGCAGAATTCGCACGTCGGGGAGGTTCCGATACTGCTGCGCGTAATCGAGACCGTAACCGACCACGAAGACATCGGGGATGGTGAAGCCCACGTAATCGGCCTGGACAGGCCGGACGCGCCGCGAGGGTTTGTCGAGCCGTGTCACAACTCTCAGGCTGCGGGGCTTATGCGCCTCCAGAACTCCGCGCAGGTACTCGAAGGTGTGGCCCGTGTCGAGGATGTCTTCCACCACCAGCACATCGAGTCCTTCGATGCTTCGGTCAAGATCCTTGGTGATCTTCACGGCGCCCGTGGTGGTTGAATTGTTTCCGTAACTTTCGATGCTGATAAAATCAACGGTCACCTCGAAGGTCAGTCGTCGAACCAGGTCGGCGAGGAATACCCACGCCCCTTTCAGAATTCCGACCAGGCGCAGCGGCCGCCCGCGATAATCGGCGGAAATCTGCGCCGCCAGCTCGCGCACGCGCCGGGCGATCGTTTCAGCGTCCAGCAGAATCTCAAGGTCATCGTAAGCCATGGGCTTTCACCGTTGACGCTTGGGCGGGTATTTGTTACATTGGAACTCTGCATTCTGATTTAAAGGAGTCTCTGTGGCAAGTCACAAGTCTGCCCTGAAGCGTATCAAACAAACTCACCAGCGGACGGCGCTCAACCGCTCGCATCGCACCCTGCTTCGGCACCAGTTGCGGCGGCTGCGCACCGCCCTCGACGCCAAGGACAAGGCGGCAGCGCAGGCCTTGCTGAAACCCACCCTTGCACTCATCGACCACTCCATCCACAAAGGGATCTTGCACGCCAACACTGCGGCGCGCTACAAGTCGCGCCTGACCGTGCGGTTTAATGCGTTGACGTAGCAGTCAATTGACAGTCTACAGTTGAAGGTCAACAGCCAAGAACCAAAGGTGGAGAGCTGGGCGCTGATGGGTACAAGCTGGAAGCCGTCCAAGATCTAAAATCCAAAATCTAAAATTCAAAATCCTCACCCCTCCGCCGAGAGGCTCGGACTTTCTTCGATCGACTCCAAAGGTCCGGCCGATTCCTTGCCGGTTATCATCTGCCAGATGAGAAACTCGAGAAGAATTCTCGAGTCTTTCCACGAGGATTTGATGCCGAGGTCAGCCCGGCGCACGAGACGCAAAGCGCTCGCGAGTTCCGGGCGCGGGTAGTTGCGCTGCATGCGAGGAGCGATTTCGAAGGTTGAAAAGGGATTGGCGGGGCGTCCCCAGCCACCGCGCCCGAAGGCAGGCTGCGCGCTGCCCTTCAGCGCCTGACGAACCAGGTCGCCGATACACCAGAGAATGAGCGTCTCAGGCTCTTTGCTGGCGAGCAGACTGCGAAGCTGACCGAGTGCGTCACCGAATTTGCGGTCGGCAATCGCCGCCAGCAACTTGCCGATTTCGTGCTCCTCGCGGAAGGCCACCAGGAGGTCGAGGTCCGACCGTTCCAGGCGTTTTGCGCCCGGCCGCGCGGTGAGGAGTTTGTCCATCTCGGTGCGCAGCCAGAGGAGGTTGACGCCCGCGCCTTTGGCCTCGCCGCGCGAGTCGGGGCTGGTTTCGAATTTCGCGACAATCTCCCCGGCGAGTCCCGCGTCAATCCCCACGCCCGCCTTTTGCAGATGATGGGTTAACCATTCCGCCGCCGCGCGCCCGGTGAGGGGACGCATCTCGACAATCTCCGCCTTCTTCTCCAGTAGTTGGATAAAGCGGCGACGCCGGTCGGGCTCGACCGCCACAAACACCACGGTTGCGAACGGCGACGGCCGTTCGAGATAGGCTTGCAGCGCCTCGAAATCGGGGTCGCCGGCGTGCTTGAAGTCACCGGAGTCGGAAAAGACCAAAAAGCTATGGCCGCCCAGCATGGGCATCTGGCTGGCGCCTTCCATTTCGCGTGCCAGCCGTCCCGGCTCGTACTCGATTTCAGCCAGGCACCACTCCCGCGCCTCGGCTGGCAGGGAGGCGACGATCGCGGCACGACATTCCTCGTGCAAGAAGCGGTCCGGCCCGCGCAGGAAATACGCCGGCCCGGCTTTCCCCTTGCGCAGTGTCGCAATAAACTCGGTGGGATTCATCTGCTGTGCGGCGGCTCGCGGCTCTCGTGGCCGCGCCAGCCCTGAGGTTTCCCGCGCAACGGCGCGCGCGGGTCACCGCGCTGATAGTTTACTTC
>CAZTHM010000423.1:0-3275 GCA_964613505.1 uncultured Acidobacteriota bacterium
GTCTCGATGGCGAACCCCGCTTCCTGCAACTGCCGCGCCAGGTCGTCGGCTTTGACTTCGGTGCTTTCGCGGCCCACTCGGACGCGGTAGAAGACGGCGTCGCCGCGGTCGAAATTTTGAACGTTCACCGGCCCGAAGCGTTGCGCGATGGATTGCTTCAGCCGCTCGGCGTTGGTCCGGTCCTGGAACGCTCCGACCTGCACGGCGAAGACGCCGGGTTCCGGTTCTGCGCTGCCGGGCGAACGGGCGCCGAGAATTTCCAGGCGCACGAGTGCCGTGCCGGGCATGCCCATGGCCTGCGCCGAGGCGAAGGAGAGATCGATGATGCGCCCTTCCACAAACGGCCCGCGGTCCGTGATGCGCACGTCGACGTCGCGGCCGTTTTCAAGATTGTGAACGCGCACCATGGTCTTGAAGGGCAGCGTGCGGTGCGCCGCCGTCATCTCGTGCATGTTATAGACTTCACCGTTCGCGGTGCGGCGCCCGTGGAAGGGATGGCCGTACCATGACGCAATCCCGGTTTCGCCTTGGATGATGGGCGCTGTCTTCGGGCGGGGAGCGGGCGTCGTCGGCCGAGGGCCCGGCGCGGAAGGCACGGGCGTCGGGCGCGCAACGGTCACGGGCGGGCGGCGTCGATGCGCGCAGCCCGAGGTGATGGCGACGAAGATCAGCGCCAGCGCGGCCGCAAGCGAACCGGGTGATCCGGGGCCGCAGGATTTTCTTTCAGGGAAGCCGCAGCTCAAATTCAGCCTTCCGTCTTTTCCAGACTGCGGGCCATCTTCGAGAGGTTGCGCGAAGCGCGACGCAACAGCTTGGCGGTTTCCTCTTTGGTCGCGGGCTTGACGCGCTTGTTGAGAAAGTCCGCCAGCTTCGCCACCTCGTTGTCAATTGCACGTCCAGCATCTTCGAATTTCACGGGCGCCTCCACGTCGAGTTTGGCCGCTATTGTAGCCGTCCGCGCGGCGCGGGACAAACGAAATCCCCGGCGGCGGGAGCGCCTCGGCTATAATGAATTGGAGCGCCGCTTTTTGGCGACTCAAAAACCATGGGCCTGCCTCCGCGATTCTGGTTCAAGTGGCAACGCATCAAGTCGGCGCTGTTCGAGGCCTTCGGGAAGCAAGAGCCATCCTACGAAACCGCGCACCGCATGTGCCTGCACTGCCGCGGCCTGATTGACCGCAACGCGAGTTCCTGTCCCTTGTGCGGCGTTTCGATGAAGGCTCCTCGCGCGCGCACCGGCACGACGCCCGGGCGCGTTCTGGGCGGATTGATACCCGTTCCCTCCACCGCCACCTCGGCGCTGGTCGCGGCCAACATCGCGCTCTACGGAATCTCCTGGTACTTGACGCAGTCCTCCGCCGCGCCCGGCTCACCCGTCGGCGATACGGGAATCGACGGCGTGGTCATGGTCCGACTGGGAGCGATGTATGGCCGTCGCGTGTTCGCCGGCGAATGGTGGCGCCTCGTGACCGCAATCTTCCTGCACGCCGGGGTGCTTCACATCGCCATGAACCTCTGGTGTCTTTTCGACCTCGGGCCCACGGTCGAGTCGCTCTTCTCAACCACCAAGTTTATCGTGTTCTATCTCGTCACCGGCGTCGCCGGATTCGTGCTCAGCCTGTTCTGGAACCGAGGCCTCTCCGTCGGCGCCTCGGGAGCGGTCCTGGGGCTCATCGGAGTGTTAATCGGTGCGAGCTACCATCACGGCCATCTGGGGAAGGACTATCGCAGCCAGCTCTACCGCTGGGTGTTTTATATTTTCTTGATCGGTGTGGTCGGCGGTGTATTCGGCTTTGGGACGGACAATGCCGCGCACTTCGGCGGGCTGGTCACTGGCGCCGCGCTCGGCTACGTGATTCCCGAGGGCGAGCCCTCGACGCGCTTCGAGGACAACCTCTGGAACGCCCTTGCCCTGATGGCCATCATTATTATCGCCGGCTCATTCGCGCTGATGGCGCTGCAACTCAATCGGCCGATTGGATAACCAATTCGCATTGACATTGGAAAGATCTATGTGTGGAAGGAGAAGTGCACAGAGCAGAGCTGTGCGCTGGGGTAGGTGTTACGACTTGCCTCTTCCGTTCCCCGCCGAACGGCGCATGGCATGGAGGAAAGACTTGAAAGCGGCGCGGAGTTCTTTCATCTCAGCCTCGGCTTTGGCCATCCGGTCGTCAGCCTTGGCCATGCGGCGCTCGCCGGCGCGGATGACGCGGTCGGCGAAGCGCTCCAACCGGTCCATCCGCTTTTCCGCCTGCGCGAAACGCTCGTCGGCGCGAGCGAAGTTGGCCTCAAACTTCGCCTCGAACTGCGCCTGCTGCTCGACGATAAACTGCATCGTGTTTTCAATCCGCTGCCATTCGCGTTCGGTCAACGTTGTTTCCTCCCCGGCGCTTTCCCATTCGTTAGGGTCATCGTAACAAAATCTAAGCAGACAGGTTCTCCATCATCAACGAAAGAACTCTGCCCTCACTTGCGTCAGCCCTCCGCCGTCGTGGGATCGATCATGGTTTTGACTTCGGAGATGCGATTGGCGGGGAAGCCGCCCTGGCGGGCGTGCTCGCGCACCATCTCCTCGTTGGGGGCGATGTAAACGCAATAGATCTTGTCGCCGGTGACGTAACTATGGATCCACTGAATCTGCGGGCCCAGTTTGCTGAGAACTCCGCACGATTTCTGTGCGATGGCATGAAGTTCCTGGGGAGAGAGTTTGCCCACGCCTGCAACCTCACGCTCTACGACGTATTTTGGCATAGTAGCCCTCCTTCGATGTGGGATGTGGCGAGTTGGAGATATTCCCGCGATCTCGGAACTTGATCAGTTTTCGCTGCCAGTCTCTTCCGTCGCCGACCTGGTTTCCCATACAATGGATACTGCGCGGAGTGAACTATCTCACTTCTCGGGCCGGGCTACCAGCGCATCCACGGGATCATACATGGTCGCGGCCTTCGGGTGCTCGGCCTCGTAGGTGGCGATGCGGTCGGCATAACGCAGCGTCAGCCCGATGTCGTCCCAGCCGTTCAGCAGGCAGTCGCGGCGGAAGGGGTCAATCTGGAATGATATCTTGAGTCCCGAATCATCCGTGATGTTTTGTGATTGCAGGTCCACCGTCAGCTTGTAGCCCTCGGCGCGCTCGGTGAGTTGGAAAAGTTCCCCGATCTGCGCGTCGGGCAGGGTGACGGGAAGGATGCCGTTCTTGAAGCAGTTGTTATAGAAGATGTCGGCGAAGCTGGGCGCGATGATGGAGCGGAAGCCGTAATCGAGCAGTCCCCAGGGAG
>CAZTHM010000424.1:0-3262 GCA_964613505.1 uncultured Acidobacteriota bacterium
GTTTTTTCCCTGACGTCCTGGCGCGCGACGGAAGGAACGAGGTCCTGCGCGTAGTGAAAGAGGAAGGGTACCAGGCGGTCTGCCTGACGCCCGAGGAGACCAAATTCGGGTCCGTGGAATCGCTGCAGGACGCGCGACGCTGCGCGGAGTTGTTCAAGCAGCATCGCGACGAGATCGACGGCATCCTGGTGAGCCTGCCGAACTTCGGCGACGAACGGGGAGTCGCGAACACCATTCGCATGTCCGGGCTGGACGTGCCGGTGCTGGTGCAGGCGTTCCCGGATGAGCCGGAGAAGATGTTAATGGGTGGACGCCGGGACAGTTTCTGTGGAAAGATTTCGGTCTGCAACAACCTGTGGCAATACGGCATTCGCAACACCCTGACTTCACAGCACACCCTGGCGCCGGGGTCGGAACTCTTTCGATCCGATTTGAAAGCGTTTGCATCCACCTGCCGGGTGGTGCGGGGCTTGAAGAGCCTGCGAGTGGGCGTCCTGGGCGCCCGCCCCGCGGCCTTCAACACCGTTCGCTTCAGCGAGAAGCTGATGGAGCAAGCAGGGATCACGGTGGAGACGCTGGACTTGTCGGAGGTCTTCGGACGCGTGGCGCGGTTGAAGGACGACGATTCCAAGGTGCAGGGCAAGCTCACGAGCATCCGAGGCTACGTTCCGTCCGAGAGCGTGCCCGCGCCGTCGCTGGTGAAGATGGCGAAGTTCGGAGTGGTGGTGGACGAGTGGATGGCGGCGAACGAGCTGGCCGGAACATCCATCCAATGCTGGACGGCCATGGAGGAGTTCTTCGGAGTCGTCCCCTGCACGTTGATGAGCATGATGTCGAATAGCCTGCTGCCTAGTGCCTGCGAGACCGACATGATCGGAATGATCGGGATGTACGTGCTGCAGCTCGCCTCCGGCGAGCCCAGCGCCATCGTGGATTGGAACAATAATTACGGAAACGATCCCGATAAGGCCGTGATCTTCCACTGCTCGAACCTGCCCAAGCATTTCTTTGAAGAAGCCCGCATGGATTTTCAGGAAATTATCGCGGGCTCGGTGGGAAAGGACAATACCTTCGGAACGATCGTGGGCAAGTTGAAAAGCGGGCCGCTCACGTACTGCCGGGCGTCCACCGATGACCTCCACGGGCGGCTGCGCGCCTACGTGGGCGAGGGCGAAATCACGGGGGACAAATTGCAGAGCTTTGGTGGCTACGGAGTGGTCAAAATCCCACAACTGCAGCATCTGCTGCAGTACGTGTGCAAGAACGGCTTCGAGCATCACGTCGCCGTGAACCGGAGCCATAATGGCCAAGCCGTGGCAGAGGCGCTGGGGAACTACAAGGGCTGGGAGGTGTATCACCACGGCGCGGCCGGCGGCTAATGCCGCTCCCGCTTTTTCCCCGGGCCACAGGCAGAACCACGCAGTGGAAGGCGGAGGACGTTTCGCGCCGGCGAGATTGCCGCCCAGCGCTGGGGCAGCACTTTTCCAGTTCTAGCCTACTGAAAATCATCCGGGAGTCGCAGGTTGAAGGGGAGGAGCCCGCCTGCTGGGCATCCGGAAAACGGTGGGCTGAGCATGCGGCAGGAGGTACTACCTGGAAAGGAGTATGGGCCAGGCCATTTGTATTTGAGAAGTATTATCAGAAGCCGAAAGTTCCGGGGTTTACCAGGCAGGGACTTGCGGAGCAGTGGCAATTAGTCTATGAGATGGTCTACGGGCTCTATTTCTATCTTACCTGATGGAGGGGAGATGCTCAAGCTGTTGCGGTGGTTCAAAGGGCACCTCGCTGTCCTCCACCACCATGACCGGGCGCAAGACATGATCGAGTACGCGCTGATCGCGGCCATGATCTCCTTGATGGTCGTCGCGGCATCTGGAAGCGTCGCAATCCAGATCGCGACGGGCTTTTCGAACGTCGGGGAGAAGTTCAAAAGACACGCGGACCGCGGCCTCCACCTGGGTTGGTACAAGTAAGGGCCGATGTCCGCCCATCCTCCCCCCTCCCCGACAAGAGAAACCAGACGCTTCCGCCGGCACTTCTACGCAACCCCAGCCAGAACCACCGGGTTCGAGCCAACCAAACTGGCCCCCATCGTCCGTCAGATGACGGAGGGCGTAAAGCCTGCCTGCGGCCGGCAGACCACTTCAACATCAAAATGGGCTATTAGCGGCGAGTCGGTTGATTTGACGGGGCAATTGGGAATACACTGAGCGAGGGGCGTCCTACCCCTGGGTGCTGGTCTTTCCTGACACTCTAATCAAGTGCCGGCAGCGCCGTCGGCGATTGTGGCGGCCTCAAAAACGATGCAAATTCGCTTTCTGGACGACGAACACTTTCCGGCGTGGAGAATCGCCTTTCTCCAATATGCGATTGCTGCCACATTTCTAGTCCTGCTGCTCGGCTACTGGCGGCTGCAAATCTTTCATCACCGCGCTTATCTTGATCTGGCGGAACGAAACCGCATTCGCAACCTCCCGGTCATTGCTCCCCGCGGCCGCATCCTGGATCGCGAGGGCCGAATCCTCACGGACAATTTTCCTGCTTTCAGCGTCTTGCTAATGCGGGAGAGCCCAGCCAGCCTCACCCCCGCGCGTTTGGCCGGGATCGGACGTGGGCTCGGACTTGATCCGGAAGATCTTCAACGCCTCGTCGAGCGCACGGCCAAGCTGCCGCGTTTCCAACCTGTCGTTCTAAAGCAGGCCGCCACGATGGAGGATATCGCATTCGTCGAATCCCATCGCGTCGAGTACCCGGAGCTTGACCTTTTGCAGGTGCAACAGCGTTCCTATCCCCGGCAGTCAATTGCGGCTGCGGTTCTCGGCTACGTCGGTGAAGTCTCGGAAGAGATGATCGCCAAACCCCAGTCGCCTTACCGGCCGGGCGACGTGGTCGGTAGATCCGGCATCGAGCGCTCGTATAACACTCTCCTGTCCGGACGGGATGGCATGCGGCGCGTGATCGTCAACAGCCGTGGGCAGGAAATGGGCTCGATGACCACGATTAACGCCCTCCCGGGCAACGACCTGCGACTGACGATCGATCTCGAGCTGCAGATGGCGGCGGAAGCAGCGCTGGGCGACCGCCCCGGGGCTGTCGTGGCTCTTGACCCGCGGAGTGGTGAAGTGCTTGCCATGGTAAGCCATCCTTCCTTCGACCCTAACGACTTCGCCCGCCGTATCGATCGCGAAACCTGGCAGCGGCTGAGCACTGACCCCCAGAAACCGTTGATGAACAAGGCCATCCAGGCTCACCTGGCTCCGGG
>CAZTHM010000425.1:0-3261 GCA_964613505.1 uncultured Acidobacteriota bacterium
GGACCATCAGGGGGAGCTCGTCGCCTTTCATGCCATCCGGATAACCTTTCCCGTTCAAGGCCTCATGGTGCCAGCGAATCCCCGGCAGCATTTCCTCCAGGCGCTTGACCTGCCGAACGATTTCAAACCCCATCACCGTGTGCCGCTTCATAATCTCGAACTCTTCGTTGGTCAGGACGCCGGGCTTCTTCAGCACGCGGTCTTCGACACCGATCTTGCCAACGTCGTGGAGGGTGGCGGAGATGAGGATCTTCTCCACTTCATCTTCCGGCAGGCCGAGCTCTTTGGCCAGAATCACCGAGTACTGCGACACGCGCTTCGAGTGGCCCTTGGTGTAAGGGTCCTTGGCGTCCACCGCCGCGGCGATCATTTCGATGGACTCCATAAAGAGCTGGCGGTTTTCCTTGGCCGCTCTCTCCAAATCGCTGATGTAATGTTGGATGGCATCGAGTGCCAGGTTGAAACCTTCGCCCAGCTCGACGAATTCCTTGATGCGGCTCTCGACGCTGGCTCGCTGCGTAAAGTCCCGCTGGGCGATGGAACGGGCGGTCCGCGTCAAGGTATCGAGCGGGTGGGTGATGAGCTTCGCCGAAACCACCGCCGTCGCCAGGCTGAGGATAATCAGTACCATTCCCAAACGCATGGTCAGACTGCGCATCTCATCGACAGCGCGGTAAGCCTCGCTGAGCTTCTTCTGGACGATGACCCCCCATTGGAAATTCTGGACGGGGGAATACGTGCCGAGCATCTGAACTTCGACGCCTCCCTCCGTCATCGAAAAAAGGGAAGTTTCTGTGGCGCGCGCCTGCCCACGCCAGGCGAGGAATTTTTGCACGATGGGGACGTTGAACATTTCCTTCCGGGCGACGTTGTTCTTGGGATTGTTGGAGGCCACGAGGTGGCCCGCATTGTCCACGACGTAGGCTTCCAGGCCGGTGCGCCCGGTTTCTTCGAGGCGTTGAAGAATGGGGCTGAGAGTCACGACGGCTCCCACCATGCCGAGAAACTGTTCCTTCTCGAGGATGGGCCGTGCCCAGACCATCACCGGCTCACTTTTTCCTTCCCGGACGATAATGATCGGGTCGCCCTGGTAGATCGCGCCCTGATGCACCGCCGTGAAGGCCTTCTCGAGTTCCTTGCGCAGAAAAGCGTCGCCCACGGCGTCGAACTCTCCGGCCCGGACGCCTTTCGCCTCCTGGTTCAGCACAGTGGCATAAATGACGGTGGGCCAGGCGCCAGCGAACTGCTGCAAGGCAGTCCGCAACCGCGGGTCGGATTCATACCGCGATCCATCAATCTGGCTGGCCAGGGGGACGACGCCGTCAAAAAAACTGTTCAGGCGCTGCTGGAGGTTCTCTACGTAGAGCGAGATTTCACGCGCCAGCGATTGCGAAGTCGTCGTTTGCAGGACATTCTCCTGCAACTCCAGGAGTTCCCGGTTTTTCGACATCATCTTGCTGCCGTAAAACCAGAGCGGGAGAACGCCGATGCCGATGAGTATCGCCAACAGCAGGTAGAGGATTCTGACGCGCCCGACGCGGCCTTTGCTCATAGCGCCCTGTTGATTTGCCATCTTAAGTCATGCCTGGGGTGGAAAGCAATACTTCCCGGTGCAGGGCGGATTGGCTTTCTGACGGATGTCATTCCACAGCGGCACCCCAAATAGCCCGAGGTGCCAGTGACTGGATCAACGGCATCCCTCCAAATACGACGGAGGCCAGACGTTTTACAGAGGATTCCACCAGCACACATTCTGTAAGCAGTGAATATCATCGCGAGAGGCTCTCGGAATGGACTTGCGTTTTTATCTGGTATAATAGCGGTCGTACCGGGTTCAGGGCAGGAACCGCGACGAATCCACAAGCGAAATAGCCGTCGAGGGATTCACCAGCATTCGACAACATCCTCGGCGGCGGGGGGATTAGTCTGAATAGCCAAACGGCGAGGAGGATGATGTATGAGTATATATCCGGAGGAGATGGTTCAACCCATGCGGGAGGAATTAACCCGCATCGGCTTTCGGGAGCTACGAACCGCGCAGGAAGTTGACTCGACGCTGGGACAGTCGAAGGGAACCGTCCTGGTGGTGGTAAATTCCATCTGTGGCTGCGCGGCCGGCAGGGCGCGTCCCGCCGTGGCTCAGGCGCTCGCGCGCCCAACGCGCCCGGAGACATTGACGACGGTCTTTGCCGGACAGGATACGGAGGCCACAGCGCAGGCGCGCAGCTACTTCACCGGGTATCCTCCTTCGTCGCCTTCCATTGCCCTTCTGCGCGATGGCCAGCTCGTTTTTATGCTCGAGCGACGGGATATCGAAGGCCGCGACTCTTTTTCCATCGCCGAAGACTTGACCGGCGCCTTTGATCGCTTCTGTACCGCCGCAACTTCGAAGGTGGCCGGTTAGCCGCAGTCTCAACGCGGAATCCCCCGCTGACGGAGTTGCAGGATTTCGCCCGCTGGTGTCGCCCTCTTGGACGAAGGGCAAGGCTATTTTGGAAAACGCGCCACCTTGCGGTATTCGGCTCCGTGCGGATTGAGTCTGCTCTCAAACAGGAAAAACTCCGAGACCTCGAATTGGCCCAGGCTTGTTTCACTAAGCTCCTCGACGAGCGCTTTGAGAGCAGGCTGGGGCTTGGGGATCTTGAAGCGGGCGAGGGTCAGGTGTGGGCTATAGGCGCGTTGCTCGCGCGCAAAACCCAGCTTGTCCATCGCGCCCTCGACTTCTTCGGCGAGCTTAAGCAAGTCGGGCGGAGCCTTCACGCCCGCCCAAAAGACTTTGGGATGGCGCGCGTCCGGGAAGAATCCGAAGCCGCGCACTTCAACTGAGAATCGCGAAATTGGCGCGCAGCCCGACAGGGCTTCCGCCACCGCGCGCGCCTTATCGTCGGAAATCTCGCCCAAGAATTTCAGCGTCAGGTGAATTCCCCGAGTCCAGCGGGCATCGGGGGCAACAGCGCGAAACTCCGCTTGTTGCCGGCTGAGGGCGGCGCGGATTTCTTCCGGAAGGTCGATGGCGATGAAGGCTCGCATGTTTGGGAGTCGGGACTCGAGATTCACGACTCGGGGCACGTGATTCGGGGCTCGTGAATCGGGATTCGGGAAAAACCCCCAGCTATTTCGGAATTGAATGAAAGACGGACAGGATGGGGATTTCGAATCTCAAATCTCAAATCCCGAACCCCGAATCCCGAACACCGGGCCCCTAACAGTTTGTTGAAAAACGCGATTTGACGATGGTTTCTTTTTTCAATTCGTGTTCGG
>CAZTHM010000426.1:0-3238 GCA_964613505.1 uncultured Acidobacteriota bacterium
CGCGCCCCACGATGAAGTGCGTGCAGCCGAAATTCTTGCGCACCAGCGCGTGGAAAATCGCTTCGCGCGGCCCGGCGTAACGCATCGAAGCGGCGTTGAGCGCCAGCAGGACGCGGTCCTGTGGATAGTAGTTTTCGAGCAGCACTTCGTAGCAGCGCAGGCGCACCGCCAGGCTGATGTCATCCGACTTGGTCTCGCCGGCGATGGGATGCAGCAGGAGTCCGTCGACAATCTCCAGTGCCGTTTTTTGGATGTATTCGTGGGCGCGATGGACGGGATTGCGCGTCTGGAAGCCCACGATGGTCTGCCAGCCGCGCTCCGCGAATATCCGGCGCGTATCCGCCGGATCGAGCCGGTACTTGGCGAAGTTGCCGTCGCCCGGCCGGCGGAAGACTTCAATGCGGCCGCCCATCAACCACTCGCCCCGCGAGGCGAGATAGGCGACGCCCGGATGCTTGGTCTCGGTGGTTCGGAAGACCGCGCGCGCTTCGGCTTCGCGATCGCAGGTGAAGACGTCTTCGACGGACATCACGGCGAGCGGCTCATCCTCGCCATCCGCCAGTGCTACACACGCATGCCCCCGCAATTGTCCGGCCGCCTCCGCCGTCACGGCCAGCGTGATGGGCAAGGACCACGGCAGCCCGTTCGCCAGGCGCATGTCGCGGACCACCGACTCGTAATCCGCCCGAATCAGGAAGCCTTCCAGCGGGCTGAAGCCGCCGATGGCGAGCATTTCGAGGTCGGAGAGTTCGAAGGGATTCAGGTGGACGACGGGCAGGACGCGAGCCTCCGCCGCGAGTTGCGCGGCCCGCTCGCCCGTTGCCAAGAGATTGATTAGCTTTCCGCCGTGAGCTGTATTCATTTCTTTGCTTGCCGCCTTATTCCTTTCGAAGTTCTGGTCCCCAATCAGCCCGCAATCACCTCGATGAAACAAGCTAGCATGCGGAGGGGCGATTTGTCCAACCCGGGGCAGTCCGTGTTCTTTCATGACCTCACCTGTAGCGCCGCCTTTCAGGGCGTCGGCAAATACCCGCGGCCCTTCAATGACTCAATGAAACAATGGCTCAATGAATCAATTCTCTCTCCCCCACTTCGCCTGTGCCGGCAGCCAGAGCAGCGCGGGAATCATCAGGACAAGTCCCAGTCCCAGGGCGAGCTGTCGCGCGCTTAAATGCCAGACATCCAACCCAACGCCCAAAACGTAGTTTGAGACCGCCGCCATCAGCATGTTCACTCCGTAGTCGACGGCAAACACGCGCCCGCGAAAGCGATCATCGGAGTTCATTTGCAGCAGGGCAGTGGATACAACCCAATTGTTACTGGCGCCCATATGGGCCACGAACACGCATAACATGGCGAGAGGCAAATTCGGGGCGCGGCTGAAAGCAGCGTAGGCGGCGCCGATGACGAAAAAGCTCAGACTGATGCTCTTCCACATGCGGCTCTCGATGCCCAGGGTCAAGTGGTCGCCCACCAGCGGGCCGATTCCCGCTCCCGCGCCACGCGCCGCGAAAAGCAGGCCCATCGCCAGCGCGCCGTGACCCGCGATGGGAAAGATGCGTTCGCCAAACACCGTCAAAAGAAGCAGCACGCCTCCCACACAGCCGAGGCCGGCTTTCGTCGAGACCAGCACCGCGACCTTGGGATGCTGACGGAAATAAGCCAAACCCTCACGCAGATTTGTCAGACCCGAGCGGGCATCCTGAGTTCCACCCTTGCCCGGCAGGGTGACGTGCGATTCTGAAACACGAATCCTCAGGATCAGGATCGCCGAGACGAAAAACGAAAGTGAGTTTACGACGAACGCCACTTGCCGGCCGAGTAGTGCCGTCACGGCGCCGCCCAGCGCACCGCCCATCGTCAGCGCGAATGACCACGTGGCGGAGGAGAGTGCGTTGGCGGGGAGAATCTCTTCGGCTGTCGTGAGGTTGGGCAGCAGCGCGTTGCGCGCCGGTTCGAAGATGGAAGCGAAGATCACCTCAACGGCCAACAACACATAGACGATCCAAACGTCGGACGCCGTGCGCACCGTCAGCAGACCCAGCACGACGAAGCCGCGCACGATGTCAGCAACGATCATCAGGTGGCGGCGGGGAAAACGGTCGGCGAGGAACCCCGCCACCGGGGTCATGAAGAACCACGGCAGAAGTTGCAGGATGATGGCGTAGCTGACCGCCTGGCCGCTGCCCGTCAGCTTGAGCAGCAGATCGTAAATGGCCAGGCTGTAGAACCAGTCGCCCAGTTCGCTGATGAGCTGCGCCGACCAGAGCAGGCGAAACCGGCGATTGCTGCGCAGCAGACCGAAGTAGCGGAGGTGCAGAGGCTCGCGCCTTTCGGAAGGCGATCCGGAAACGGGAATGGCGGAAGTCTCGGGGTCCATTCGGTCGCGCGCGGGATTTTAGCACGGCCCACGAAGCCAGGTTTCGTCTGCAAGGCGAAATGGGACAGGCACATTTGATTCATCGAATCATTGGGCCATTGAATCATTGAAAGGACGACCGTCTGAGGGTTCGGCGCTGTTTTTCAATGGCTCAATGGGTCAATGATCCGATGGATCAATTCAGAAAAGGAAAGACCCGTCCGGCTCAGGGCTTATGAGGCAGGATTGGGGTGTGTAATAGGTCCCGGACGGGTCGGTGGGCTTGTTGGTAGCGGCTGTTCTGCGGCGGCCGATGGGCCGAGCCTCTTCCGGGCGGACCCCTTGCCGCCCGCACTACCGAAACTTTTTTCGGGGAACCCTGCTGCCAGGCTACGGGATCGTTCCTCGCCGGGAGCGGTGTGAATTCGCGCCAGGTGCCTGCGCGGGCCCGCTTCCCTGATCCCTCTACTTCTCCTGGTGCACCGGGGCTGCAATGGCTTTCTTTGCCCCTTGCGTGCCCCTGCTCGATCTCACTCAGGGCATTCCAGCAGGATTCCCTCAAACTCTCCTTAGGGCCTGTTCACCTCTCACACCGCTTTCACTCTAGCCTGCTTTACACGTATGTCAAGGGAAACGAGAGCGATTCGAGTTTTTATTACATATATGTTAAGATTTCGGTAGAAAAGTAATAGGGAGGAGCCGCGATGAGCATCGGAACGCGCATTATTCAAGCCCGCAATCAGAAAAACCTGAGCCAGAGCGAGCTGGGCAGGCGAACCGGCATCGCGGGCTCGTACCTCTCGCGCATCGAGAGCGGCAACATCGAACCGCGGCCCGCAACCCTGCGCAAAATCGCCGGCGCGCTGGGCGTGCCCCTCG
>CAZTHM010000427.1:0-3234 GCA_964613505.1 uncultured Acidobacteriota bacterium
GGGTGGTCCTTGATGGCCTCTTCCAGGATGTCCCAGACCACCGGTTCCTGCCGCTCCACCATTTCCTTGGCGGCCTTGATGGTGGTGCAATGGCCGGCCTGTTCCAGGCGGTGATAAATAAACGGCTTGAAAAGTTCCAGAGCCATCTTCTTCGGCAAGCCGCACTGGTGAAGCTTCAAATCCGGGCCCACGACGATAACCGAACGGCCGGAATAATCCACACGCTTGCCCAGCAGGTTTTGCCGGAAACGTCCCTGCTTGCCTTTCAGGGTGTCGGAGAGGGACTTCAGCGGCCGGTTGTTGGCGCCTCGCAGGATGCGGCCTCGGCGGCCGTTATCAAATAGCGCGTCCACGGCCTCCTGCAACATCCGCTTTTCGTTGCGCACGATGACGTCCGGAGCGTGCAGCTCCATGAGCTTCTTGAGGCGGTTATTGCGATTGATGACGCGCCGGTAGAGGTCGTTCAAGTCGGAGGTGGCAAATCGCCCGCCATCCAGAGGCACGAGAGGCCGCAACTCGGGAGGAATCACGGGTAGGACATCGAGGATCATCCACTCCGGCTTGTTGCCGGATTTGCGGAAGGCCTCCAGGACCTTCAGCCGCTTGGCGTATTTGATCCTCTTCTGCTGCGAGGGGTCGTTCTTCATTTTCTCGCGCAATTCTTCCGAAAGGGTCTCGACGTCCACGCGCTTAAGGAGTTCCTTGATGGCTTCGGCGCCCATGCCGGCGCGGAACTTGCCGGGGAACTCCTGCTGCAGTTGGCGGAATTGTTCCTCGGTGCGGAGTTCCTTCTCCTTCACCGGGGCTTCGCCGGGATCGATGACGACGTAGCTCTCGAAGTAAAGTACCCGCTCCAGGTCGCGGAGTGAGATATCGAGCAGGTGCCCAATGCGGCTGGGAAGGCCCTTGAAGAACCAAACGTGCGAGCAGGGCGAAGCGAGCTCGATGTGGCCAAGCCGCTCGCGCCGGACCTTGGAGAGCGTCACCTCCACGCCGCACTTGTCGCAAATCACTCCCCGGTGCTTCATGCGCTTGTACTTGCCGCACAAGCATTCCCAGTCCGTGACGGGGCCGAAAATCTTGGCGCAGAAAAGTCCGTCCCGCTCGGGCTTGAACGTCCGGTAGTTGATGGTTTCCGGCTTGGTGACCTCGCCGTGCGACCAGGAACGAATTTTTTCCGGCGAAGCCAGGCTAATGCGGATGGCGTCAAACTCACCAATCAAGCTGACTCGATCGTAGGGGCTGCTGCGAAACAATTTGCTCCTCCTTTGAAGGAGAAAAAAATTCTCAGTTTATGTAGCGGCGCTCTCGGAGCGCCGTCGTTCGCGGCTGATAACCGCCGCGCCGGCATTACTCGGCGCCGACTGGGGCGAGCTGCTCCTTGGGTTTCTTGATCAATTCCACATCCAGGCAAAGGCTCTGGAGTTCGCGAACCAGGACGTTGAACGACTCGGGGACGCCGGGTTCGATAGCGGCTTCCCCTTTCACGATCGCCTCGTAAATCTTGGCCCGGCCATAGACGTCGTCCGATTTCGCGGTGAGCAATTCCTGCAGGATGTAGGCCGCGCCATACGCTTCCAGAGCCCAGACTTCCATTTCGCCGAAGCGCTGCCCGCCGAATTGCGCCTTGCCGCCCAGCGGCTGCTGCGTGATCAACGAGTAAGGTCCGATCGAGCGCGCGTGAATCTTATCGTCGACCAAGTGCGAGAGCTTGAGCATGTAGATGTAACCGACGGTCACCAGCTGCTCGAACTTTTCGCCCGTCATGCCGTCGAAAAGCTGGACCTTGCCGGAGCTGGGCAGGCCGGCCTTAGCCAGGTACTCCTTGATCTCTTTTTCGGTGGCGCCGTCGAAAACGGGAGTCGAGAACGCTACGCCCTCCTGCAATGAACGCCCGAAGTCCAGAACTTGCTCATCGTCCATCGTTTCGATCGCCTGGGCGACCGCGTGATTGTGATAGAGCGCCTTCAGTTCCTTGCGGACGAGCTCAGCGCGGTTCTCGCTGGAAAGCAGGTTGTGAATTTTGTTCCCCAATTCGCGGGCTGCCCAGCCCAGGTGGGTCTCGAGAATCTGGCCCACGTTCATGCGCGAGGGAACACCTAGTGGGTTGAGAACGACTTCGACGGGAGTCCCGTCGGGAAGGTACGGCATGTCCTCTTCCGGCAGAATGCGGGCGATGACGCCCTTGTTGCCATGCCGCCCCGCCATCTTGTCCCCGACCGAGAGCTTGCGCTTCATGGCGATGTAAACCTTGACGAGCTTGATGACGCCGGGAGGAAGCTCATCGCCCTTCTTGAGCTTCTGGATTTTTTCCTCCGTAATCTTCCTCAAGATGTCAATCTGGCGCGAAGTCATCTCCTCGATTTCGTCCATCCTTTCGAGGAGGGTGGGATCCTTCTTGGCGATGCGAATGCGCTTGAGGTTGCGAGTGGAAATCCGCGCGATGACCTCGGCGTTCAACTCGGTCCCTTTCGTGAGCAGGCGTTTATTGGTCTTCTCATCGTGGAGGTCGGCGAGCAACGCCTCGCCCTCGAGGAGTGCCGAAAGGCGCTTGAGGCGTTCGTCGTTGAGGATGCGGATTTCGTCGTTGAGGTTTTTCTCCAAACGGCCGACCTGGGAACCTTCAATGAATTTGGCGCGTTCATCCTTCTCCTGACCCTTGCGCGAAAAGATCTTCACGTCCACGACGATGCCTTCGATGCCGGGCGGGCAGGTGAGGGAAGCGTCGCGGACATCCCCGGCTTTTTCGCCGAAGATGGCCCGCAGGAGTTTCTCTTCCGGCGTCAACTGGGTCTCGCCCTTGGGTGTCACTTTTCCTACCAGGATATCGCCGGGCTTGACGTAGGCGCCGATGCGGACGACGCCGCTTTCGTCAAGGTCCTTGAGCAGGGATTCGGAAACATTGGGAATATCGCGCGTGACGTCTTCCGGCCCGAGCTTGGTATCGCGCGCCTCGATCTCGAACTCTTCAATGTGGATCGAGGTGTAGGAGTCCTCTTTGACCAGCTTTTCGCTGACCAGGATGGCGTCCTCAAAGTTGTACCCGCGCCAGGGCATGAAGGCCACCAGGACGTTGCGGCCCAGCGCCAACTCGCCACGGTCCGTGCAGGGGCCGTCGGCGAGCACTTGCCCCGCCACCACCCGCTGCCCTTTGTGGACAACCGGTTTTTGATTGATGCAGGTGTTCTGGTTGGAGCGGCGGAACTTGATGAGCTGGTAGATGTCCGCGCCCAC
>CAZTHM010000428.1:0-3233 GCA_964613505.1 uncultured Acidobacteriota bacterium
CCTGGGGCGATGGCCGAGGCGGCTCAGGATGATCTGACCCTCTCCGGCGCGACGCTGGGGACGATCGGCTACATGTCTCCCGAGCAGGCGCGCGCCGAAGAGCTCGACGCGCGCTCCGATCTCTTCAGCTTCGGCACCGTGCTTTATGAAATGGCCACCAGCCGGCAGGCGTTTTCCGGCGACACGACGAAGATGTTCACGAGCTTCATCCTGCAGCGGGCTCCCGTCTCGCCCGGGCGCCTGAACCCCGAGCTTCCCCCCAAGCTGGAAGAGATTATTAAGCGGGCGATCGAGATGGACCGCAACCTCCGCTATCAGACAGCCGCCGATTTGCGCGTCGACCTCGTAAAGTTGAAGCGCGACAAGGAGTCGATGCGAGCCCTCGCGGCGCTGATCGGGGCGCTCGCGCGTGGGCGGCGAAAGGTGGCAAAGGCTGGCGTTCTGCTGGGCCTCTTGGCCGTGCTCGTCGCAGCGAATGTGGGCGGGTTGAGAGACCGCCTATTTCCTCGGGCCGCTTCTCGACGCATCGAATCGCTCGCGGTCCTTCCGCTCGAGAATCTATCCCGCTCGCCGGACCAGGAATACTTCGCCGACGGGATGACGGAGGCGCTGATCACCGACCTCTCGAGAATTTCGGCCCTGAGAGTGATTTCACGGACTTCGGTGATGCAGTACAAGGGCGTCAAGAAGCCGCTGCGACAAATTGCCCGCGAGTTGGGCGTGGACGCGGTCATTGCAGGGTCAGTGCTGTGGGAAGGCCAGCGGGTGCGGATCACTGCCCAGTTGATCGAGGGCGCAACCGACCGCCACCTCTGGGCCGAGACTTATCAGCGCGACCTGAAGAGCGTTCTGGCGTTGCAAGGCGAGGTGGCGCGCGCTATTGCCCGGGGAATCCAGGTCAAGTTGACGCCGCTGGAGGAGAGCCGCTTCGCCGACACCCGCCCGGTTAGTGCCGAAGCCCACGTGAATTATCTCAAGGGCCGCTTCCAATGGAATACGCGGAGCGAAGAGGGCGTCTGGAGTGGCATCGACTACTTCCAAAAGGCCATCGAAACCGACCCCAATTACGCCCTGGCTTACGCCGCCCTGGCGGATTCATACCTCGTTCTCGGGAATAACATGTTTCTTTCCCCCGGCGAGTCCTTTCCGAAGGCCCGGGCGGCAGCGCTCAGAGCCCTTGAAATTGATAACAACCTCGGTGAAGCGCACACCTCGCTGGCGGGGCTCCTGTGGAATTATGACTGGGATTTTCCGGGTGCCGAGAAAGAATTTCGGCGCGCCCTCGCGCTGAACCCGAGCTACGCCACGGCCCACCACTGGTTCGCCATCTTCCTCATGACGATGGGGCGCCACGAGGATGCCAGGGCGGAGATGCGCCGGGCCCAGCAACTGGACCCGCTCGCACCTAAAATCATCGCCAATGTCGGATGGATACTCTCCTTTGCGCGCCGGAATGACGAAGCGCTCAAAGAACTGCACAAAGCTCGCAAACTGCTTCCCGAGGAGTACTACGTACGGGAGTTGATGGGAATCGCTTATTTGGGCGGAGGAGCGAAGGCGGAGGCGATCCGGGAGTTTGAAGAGGCCACAACGCTCTCCGGGGGCTTCTGGCAGGAGATGGGCTGGCTCGGGTACGCCTATGCGGTGGCGGGAAAAAGACGCGAGGCAGAAAGGGTGCTCGCCCAGTTGCAAAAGCTGTCAAAGCAACGCTTCGTTTCGCCTTACAACATGGCCATGATCTGTGCCGGGCTGGGAGAGAAAGACCGGGCTTTCGCGTGGCTCGAAAAGACCTATCAACAGCATGGGGAGCGCCTGCTGTACCTTAAAGTGGACCCGGCGTTCGACAGCCTGCGGTCTGACCCGCGTTTTCAGGACCTCTTGCGCCGCGTCGGCCTGCCGCCCTAGCCCCGGTGAAAAAGTATGATGGGCAAGACCGGCCAGTTGCTCTGCATGGAAGAGCCTTACGAACACGCGCCCGAGAACCTGAGTGACAAACCGTTCGAGGCTATCATCATCGAGCTGAAGGGCTAGGAAGGGTTGTGAGATCTTCCGCCGCCCGCCTGCGGCAGGCTGGCCTGCGCCCCCTCGGACAAACTTTCCTCTTGACAAAGAGGCTAGACTTGTTATACTAGCTGGCTGGGCGGAAAGGCTGGCCGTGTAGCGGCGGGCTTCAGCCCGGCACCATTAGAACCAAGAGCATGCCGCCCTGAAGGGCGCCGCTACGGATACCAATACCGGGTTCTCACTTACACCCTGGGAGGCCGAGCGAATGTTCCCGGAAACGAGGACTGAGGTGCAAGGGCGGTACAAAGGTGTCTCAAGTTGCTCGCGGCGCGTCGCCAGGAGAGGCAATTTTCCCCTCATCGGCCCCTTATATAGGGAGGGGGGCAAGGCTAGAATGTCCTGTAGAATGATGGCGTTACGATTTTTTTGACAAGGCGAACCTGGAATGTTGTTGAAAACAAAGGGACTGTGTAAAAAATACCAAAAGCTAAAATGTGCCATTAAATCAGTAAGTTAGGAAATTTCGGTTCGTGGACGAACCTAAATCAGGGCCCCATGAAAACGCCATTTTCACCCTCGGCGGCTCCCTGGCGGTTACGTCAAACATGGCTGGATACGGATGCTTGACATCACCGCCGGCAAAAGGTAGAGTGCGCGTCAACTATTCTTCTGATGGGTGAGGGAGGACACATGAACCGGAGATTTGCATCTGTAGGCGCGACAGTTGCGCTACTGACGCTTGGCGTCTGGTTGGTCGGCGCGGGACGGGCAATGGCGTTTCCCCCGCAAGAGGGTGACATCGACAACGCGCGGGTCATCGAGATGTGCAAGATGGGGCTGGACGATGAAATCGTCATCGCCAAGATCAAGACCGGGCATACGAAGTTCGCGCTCGGCGACAGCGATCTGATGGCGCTCAAGCAGGCGGGTGTCTCGGGCAAAGTGGTTGCCGCCATGCTGGACGCTAGCGTCCTCAAAGAGCCCCACGTCAAAGTAGACGGCAACCCCGCGGAACTGCACACGCTGGGCCAGGCGAAAGTCGGCGGCCGGCTGGGTAGCAGTCTTTCTTTTGGCATCAAGTCGGTGAAGAGCAAGGCCTACCTCCAGGGGCAGCACGCCGCGATCATCGTCAGCAAGAACCCCAACATCGAAATGGAGCTGCCGCCCGGAGATTCGGTTGACAACTACATCCTGGTGGTGATGGACGGCAAGGGCGACCGGCGCGAGTT
>CAZTHM010000429.1:0-3233 GCA_964613505.1 uncultured Acidobacteriota bacterium
CGCTCGAGTTCCGCCTTCATCGCCTCGAGCACGGCAGAGGGTTTCTGACCCTGTGCCTTGGCGAGACCGGCAGCGGCGACGACCAGGCTCGCTACCATGCAAGAGATTCTGCGGCTCGGTTTCAATTGAGCTTCATCCTCAGGAGGCTTTGATGCGAAATGTCTTCCGGTGGGTGCTCCGCTCGCAAAAGCCCGACCGGCCATGCTACGACAGGGTTCACAACCCGTCAACGCTAATCGGGGCCTGGCGTTGTGGCGGTGGGCTGCAAGCAAGCTGCCTTGCTTGAAGGGCGGCGCTTTGTGGGATGAATCGCCTCGCAGTAGAAGTTGACCCGTCCCTGAGGCTCCTTCCGGTGCCGTGGGAAACGAAGAAGGAAAATCTTGAGCGTGACACACCAAACGAGGCCATTGGGTGTATACTCTGCCGCACTCAAGAGGACAAATTGTCCGTCAGAGCAGAAACCAAAGGAGGATGTCTATGCTGGGAGACCTGATTGGGGAAGAGCAAGGCAAGGTAGTCGTGAAGCGCGTGCTCGAGTCGGCGGGCGGGCCGAAAGTGGAGGTTACAATGCAGACCAACGCCAAGGTTCTGGGCGTGAAAATGACAAACGTGGGAACCTATACTTCGGCTGTCCAGCCGGGAGGTTTCCTGTATGGAGAGGGCCAGGGGATCATGATGAGCAAGGCCGGGGATATGGTGACCTGGACCGGTTCGGGCACCGGACGGATGAAGCCGGGCGGGGGCGTGAGCTATCGGGGCGCAGTCTATTTCGCCAACGCCTCGCCGAAACTCGAGCGCCTGAACGGCATGGCCGTGGTCTACGAGCACGACTCCGACGCCAACGACAAGATTTCGACCAAATACTGGGAGTGGAAGTAGCGCCGCTGCCCGAAAGTCGTCGTAGCGCCGGCATCTTGCCGGCAAAGGGAAATGCCGCCGAGACGGCGGCGCTACTTCGTATGCGGGAGGACCCGATCCACCTGCTTCTGCCAGGCTTCGGGCGAAGTGTGGATGGCGCGGCCGAGGAAGGATGCGCGCAGGCGGCGCAGCTCGGGAATCTTGCGGCAGGCGATGGCATAGCGCCGGTATCGCGGTTGCATCTCCAGCTTGTCGTCGGAAAGATAAATCGGTTCGCGGCGGAAGTTGAGCAGCACGAGGGCGCGATTCAGTTGCCGAATGGCGGCGTCAACGGCAGCCGTGGCCTTGGCCGGGTCGGCAAGCGCGTCGGCCTGCTCGGGCGGGAGCAGGCGGAAAAAGTAAGTGGCGCGCCCCGTCTTCGAAGTCGCTTCCCAGGCCACGAGATTGGCGGGCTGAGCCGCTCCGGGAGTTGCGGCCAGCGGGAAGAAGAACCAGTGGAGGATGGGTTCTCCTTCCTCTTCGGTTTTTTCTCCTCCCGCTTCCTCAGCCGCTTCTTCCGCGGGCGCTTCTGTTGGCTCCTCGGGCTGCGCTGCCCCTCCAGTCACGAGAGCCGCCAAGCCGCCCGCGCTCGGCGCTTCTGTTTCTGACTCAGCTTCCGCTTCTTCGTCCTTGCGAACCAGCTTGAATCCCGCATACAGGAATCCCGCCGGAACGTGGCTCATCAGCGAGTCAAAGTAAGGTTTAAGCTTCGCGTCCACGACGTTCCCAATCAGCGCCTGCTCGATCTTGGGATGGATGGCTTTCAGTTTGGCGAGCGGTGCCGCGTGGCCTTCCTTCATGAGTCCCGCTACCTGCTGGAACTGGTCGGGAGTGAGGAAGGGGAAGAGGTTGTGGACGGTTTCGGCGGCCTGCTCGGTCAATTGGTTGATGGCTTCGCGCAGCCGCTCGGTGAACTCGCGCGTGCGCTTGGCGAGCTTGGTGACGATGAGACGCTCGCCCTCGGCTTCGAGCGTCACCGTGTATTGGGCTTCGTCGAAGGTGATCGAATCGATCTCCGCCAGCCGCCACTGCAAGCCTGTCGCGGCCGTGGGCAGGACGGCCAAATTCGATTTGTACAGGCGGAATTCCGCCGGACTGGTAAAGGCGCGCTCCGCCGAATCGAGTTGCGCCACGCCGTCAAAGCGCGCAATCTCTGCCAAATCTTCAAGCAGAAGGCACTGGACCAGTCGCGCGCGATAAGCCTCCAGCAGATCGTGGCTCAAGTTCTGAAACGTCTTGCCAAACTGATTCAGGAGGATCTTCTTGCCCGTGTAGAGGGTGATCGTCAGCTCGTATTCCGCGGGCGCGAAGACGTCGATATCGCCGAGGTCGAAGGCGAGCGGCGTCCCGCCCGGCGGGATGAGCGTCAGGCTCTCAGCCTCGAAGCTGAGCTGACAAGGCCCCGATTGCGCGGCCGTGCCGTCGGGATTGAGGTACTGGAATTTTCCCGAGAAGGAAGGCATAGACTACGCATTCTTACACAAGGTTATGTCATCCTTCGCTTCGCTCAGGATGACAAGCAAAGGGCTCAGGATGACAAGTAGTTGAGCCGGCATTCTTAGCCCACTTTGTTGCCGCACTCCGGACAGAATTTGGCGCCGGCTTCAAATTTGGTGCCGCAACGAGAGCATTCATTCTTGGGGCGCAAGGGCTTGCCGCATTCCGGGCAGAATTTGGCGCCCTGAGTGCGCGCGCCGCAACTGGGACAAAGAGCCGCGGCTTCGCTGGTCAGGTCGATGTCCTTGGTGAAGTCCTGCTTCCGTACTTTTTCCTGAATCTGCTCGACAGTAGCCTGGGCTTGGGCGGCAGCCAGTTCCGTCTCGACATTGGGCGCGCAGTCGAAGCAGAGCCCGCGCTTCGGATTCCAGCAGGTTGCCAGGCAAACCCATTTCGAACACTTCGGGCACAGACGGAAGTTGGGCTTGGCCGCCTCAATCGCATCGCGGAACGCCTTGTCGTGTCCGGGGCCACGGACAGCGCGTTCGATTTCGTAGGTGCTACTTCCGACGCGGCCGAAGACTCCTCCCAGCAGGCTGCCCGCGGTTCGCAGGGCTCCGGTGGCAAAGCCGGCGATGGAGGTGTCGAATTCCGACATGAAGCCGTTGCGGCACCGGTCGCAAAAGAACTCGAACTGGTAACCTTTGTCGGTCGAGTGGTCGGAGTGGTTCTTGGTGAACTGAATGAGGGCCATCGAATAGTCTCCCCAGTTGAATCCGCGTACAATCCAACGGCAGGGGATTCTAACTCAGGTGGGCGAAGGAAGGGAAGAAGGCAGAAAGCAGGGCGCTGTCAACGGAACGTGTTGAAAAGGGGTGAGGGCAACTCCGGTTAAGCAT
>CAZTHM010000430.1:0-3216 GCA_964613505.1 uncultured Acidobacteriota bacterium
GATGCGCGCACTGCCGGTATTCGGCTTCGTCCTTTTTGCCACGCTGGCTTTTGGCCAGGGCGACGAGGATTTCAGCAAAGTCCAGATCAAAGTCACCAAAGTGTCCGGCGGAGTCTATATGCTGGAAGGCGCGGGAGGGAATATCGGCGCGTCGGTGGGCGAGGACGGCATCGTCATCGTGGACGATCAGTTCGCTCCGTTGGCCGAGAAGATTCGCGCCGCGCTAAAGAATCTGGGCGTGACCGACAAGCCCGTGCGCTTCGTCATCAACACGCATTATCACGGCGATCACTCGGGCGGGAACCTGCCGTTCAGTGAGACCTCAACGATCATCGCGCAGGATAACGTCCGCAAGCGTCTGGAAGCGGGCGGCCAGTCCGGCACCGGCGGCGCCCTTCGCATGGAGAACAAGCCCGCGCCCAAAGGCGCGCTGCCCATCATCACTTTCGGCCACGACGTAACCGTGCACCTGAACGGCGAGGACATCCGCGCGCTGCACATCCCCTCCGGCCACACCGACGGCGATGCGATCATCTTCTTCCCCAAGTCAAACGTCGTGCACATGGGCGACGACTTCGTGCGCTACGGCTTCCCCTTCATCGACATCGACAGCGGCGGCAGCGTGCAAGGCATGATCGCTGGCCTCGAAAAAGCTATCACCGGACTGCCCGCGGATGTGAAGGTGATTCCGGGGCACGGGGCGCTCTCCAACCTCGACGACGTGCGCGAGTACGTCAAGATGCTGAAAGAGACTTCCGCCGTCGTCGAGAAAGCGCTCGATCAGCACCAGACGCTCGAGCAGATGAAGCAGGAGAAGATCCTCGCCCCCTGGCAGAAAAACTCGGGCGGCTTCATTAATGCCGATGCGTTTATCGAGACGCTTTACAACTCGCTGACCGGCCAGAAGAATGACAAGTTCCTGCGGCACAACTAAAGGCAGGAGTCGGGAGTCGGGAGTCGGAAGGGTAAAGGGTGAAGGGTAAAGGGTAAAAGCCGAAAGTCACTCAGTTACGATTTCCGATTTTCCAATTTCCAGTTTCCATTTTCAAGTTTCGATTTTCGAGTTTCCAGTTTCCATTTTCGAATTTCCATTTTCGCTTTTCGATTTTCCAATTTCTATTTTCGATTTTCCAATTTCCAGTTTCCAGTTTCTATTTTCCAAGGGCGTGGTCATGATTTCGCTGGAAGTCCTTCGCGAGCTCTACAACTACAACTTCTGGGCACGCGATCAGCAGCTCGCCGTCTGCGCGGCGCTGAGCGAGGAGCAGTTCGCGCGCCCACTCGGTTCGAGCTTCGGCGCGCTGCGCGACACGCTCGCGCACCTACTGGGGGCGGAATGGGTCTGGTTGCAGCGTTTCCACGGCCGAAGCCCGCGCAACGTTCCGTGGGCGAATGAGACCCAGACGTTGGAGGCCATTCGCGGGCGCTGGCAAAGTATCGAAGAAGAAATGCGCGCCTATTTGGCCGCGCTCCAGCCCGAGGCACTCGCCACCCCTCTCCCTTACCAGAATTTCAAAGGAGAAACCTGGACCTACCCGCTCTGGCAATGCCTCGTCCACCTCGTCAACCACGGCACGTATCATCGTGGCCAGGTCAGCATGGCGCTGCGCCAGCTCGGCGCCACGCCGCCGGGAATTGATTTTCTGGTCTATTACGACAAGCGATAGATTTTGGATTTTGGATTACAGGTCTGATGGCGCAGAGCTTTCGCGCCTTGAATTGGCGATTGGAAATCCCCCCGTGGACGAGGCCCGCTGAAAAAGCCAAGATAGCTCTCCACCTGGAGCTGGAATAGCGGTTCGCTCACCGCCGCCACGGGATTTTCGATTCTCGGTTTTCGCGGGCCTACTGGCCTTTTTCAATCAGTCCGCAGGCGATGCGGTTGCCGGCGTTGCCGGCGGGGTCGGTCATGTCGTCGTCGCCCTTTTCGTGGATGACGAGCACCGTCCCTCCTTCGTGAAACAGCGAATTTGCGCCCTCGCCCAACGAGACGCGCGTATTCACGACTTTCGCTTTTCCCGCGCCCTTTTTGTTGACGGTGATGTTGGGCATGTCGCCAGCGTGCGGCCCTTCGGGATTCTTCAGGCCGTGCTTTTTGCTTTCAGGATTGAAGTGGCCGCCGGCGGTTTTGAAATCCGGAGCATCGCATTTCCCCACGGCGTGAATGTGGAACGCGTGGATTCCTTCCGGAAGGCCCGTAGCCTGAAGGGAAATCGCCACGCCTCCCTTGGCTTCCTTCAGCATGGCCGTCGCCACTTTATCGCCCTTGGCGTTCCAGAGGTCGGCTTTGGCGGTTTTCTTCTTCTCGGCGGCAAAACTCGCGCCCGCCGCCAGACCCAGCAACACCGCCGTCAAAATCAGATGCTTCATCGCAATACCTCTCTTTGTTGATGTGATGTCCCACCCTTGAGACTCCATCCTACCACACGGCAGGAATCCCGATTTTGGATTTTAGATTTTGGATTTTAGATTGCGGACGATGTTTCCGTGCTTCTTGCTTCTTGCTTCTTGCTTCTTGCTTCTTGCTTCTCGCTTTTCGATCTTCGAATTCCGATCTACATCCGCCCTCATTTTCCCACCGACTCATCACGCGGTATCTGGTTGTGGGATCGTAGCCCTACGGGGCTGCAAAAGCTCGCGGCACAAAACCCGTGTCGTGACTACCCGCTTTTCCTTCCGAAAAAGGTTGACTTCCCCCCCGGCCAGTCGGACAATACCTCCCATCGTCGACAGCTCAGCCAGGGTGTTCAAACTATCTACTTGACCCATGGTCAGCCTCGGTCTGGGCGCAGAGGTTTCGAACAACCCAGCAGTCTGAGGAAGGCACTGCTGGTAACTTAATGAAAACAGGAGGCGTAAAAATGGCAAAGATCTCCGGGAGCTTTACCGGCCGGACAAAGGCGCAGACCAGTATGGCAGTACCCGACACCGACAACCACGAAATGAGCCTAGCGGAAGTGGTGGGGCCACAGAAATGTTCCGACCCTCTATGGAACGACACCAACATCACATACTGGGGCACCGCCGACCTGATTGCAGGCAGCGGCCCGCAGGGGGGCTATTGGATCAACCGTCATGCCAATGGCGAAACCGACTGGGGCACCTACGAGGGCAAAATCACCACCTCCGGCGGGCAAGCCATCATGGAGGGTACCTTCAAGTGGACGGGTGGGAGCGGAAAGTTCAAGGGCATCAGCGGCGGCGGGAAGTATAAAG
>CAZTHM010000431.1:0-3207 GCA_964613505.1 uncultured Acidobacteriota bacterium
GCCACACCTTCAAGTTCGGGGTCTATTTCGAGCGGAACTGGGCCACTGACGGTCCGCACGCCGATTGCTTCAACGGCTGCTTCGACTTCGGACGCGATCCGAATAACCCCTTCGACACCGGCTTTGCTTTTGCCAATGCCGCGTTAGGGACTTTCACCCAATACACCGAATCCGACAGCCGGAAGTTTTACCTCATGAAGAACGATATTTTGGAGTGGTTTGCCCAGGACACCTGGAAAGTAAACCGCAAGCTGACGCTTACCTACGGCGCAAGATTTGCCTGGTTTACTCCCTGGAAGGTCCACAAGGGGACAGGCGCGGAATTCGTGGAAGATCGGTACGATTCCAGCGCGGTGCCGCCGCTCTACTTCCCCGTGGACGTAGGCGGCAGTCGGCGCGCTCTCAATCCCACGGACAGCGCATGTGCTGCTAACCCGACCGTCGCGTGCACCAGTCCCGAGGTGTACATCGGCGCGTTCACCGGTCCGATGAATTTCCCCGGCATGGTGCTGAGTTCGGATACGACCTACCCGGCGGGCTTCCGAAAGCAGCAGCCTATCCAAGTGTCTCCCCGGTTCGGGTTCTCCTACGACCCCTTCGGGAACGGGAAGACGGCCATCCGGGGCGGGATCGCGGTCATGAACTTGACTACTCCTTCCTACGGGACTTACACCTGGAGCATGGTCACCAATCCTCCCGTGCAGCTCACACCGACCATCTTTTACGGGGAGATGGACTCGTTGCTACAGCGCGCGGGACTGCTCTTCCCAACCGGCTCGAGTGCCATCGAGTTGGACGATAAGGTCACGAACGTTTACCGGTATAGTCTGGGTATCCAGCGCGATATCGGTTTCAAAACCATCGTGGACGTGTCCTATGTGGGCAACGTCGGCCGGCACGTGATTCAGAGTGTGGGCCTGAATACCATCCCCTACGGAGCCCGCTTTGATGTCAACAACGTTGACCCGACGACCATTGACCCGGAGACCGGGATCGGGTCGGCCCTCCCGTCAAGCTTCTACAGACCGATTCCAGGGTATGGCGGGATTAGCCAGTTGGGGAACTCGGGGATTACCAATTACAACTCCCTGCAAGTGGCCCTCAACCGCCGGTTTACCAGGGGACTGTCGTTTGGAGTATCGTACACGTGGTCGCACACTCTGGGTACCGGGTCCAGCGAAGGTGACGGACTGGCGAGGTTCCGGCCCTGGAGAATATGGAACTACGGTCCGGCCAACTTCGACCAGACCCATATGTTCGTCTTCAACTATGTCTGGGACCTCCCGAAGCCCAGCAAGTTTGTGGATAGCTCCGGGGCAAAATTGGTAGTGGGGAGTATATTCGACAACTGGCAGGTTTCCGGAATTGCCACGATGGCCAGCGGCCTACCCCAAGGGATCGGCTTCGACACGGTTAGCGGGCTTGACCTGAGTGGCGGGGGTGACGGAACACGCGCGAATATGATCGCGCGGGCGCAGCTCGCCCATGGCGAACGCACCTTCGACCGCTGGTTCAACACTGAGGCGTTTGCCTTGCCCAATCTCCCCTATGAAACCTCCCCCGGATCGAATGATTGGGTGATCGATCCCGGCAACGCTCCGATATCCCCCGTGCGCGCGCCGGGACAAAACAACTGGGACATCACCCTGATGAAGAAGTTCCCATTGAAGAGTGAGAGCCGGTCCCTGCAGTTCCGGTTCGAATTCTACAATGCGTTCAACCACACGCAGTTTTCGGGGATCGAAACGTATGCTGTCTTCAATGACACGACGGCTGGGTTCCCGCAAGTCAACAGCGACTTCGGCCGCGTTACTTCGACGCGTCAGCCGCGGGTCATCCAACTCTCGATCCGGTTCGAGTTTTGATCGACGCTGGAGAATCCTCACGCCGGGCCGCTCGGGCGGCCCGGCTTTTTCTTGTCTGGACAGCGAACCGTCAGCCCGGTGTTGTCATAGGTGATTGGAACGTGCCAAGACTCGTTGCCAGCGCGGTGTAGGAAAGGGGTCCGGAATGAAAGCCGCGGTTTGGCACGGACGCCAGGACGTTCGGATTCAGGAGGTCAGCGATCCTCCCCCGCCGCCTCCCGGCCAGGTGCAAGTTGAAGTCGCCTTCTGCGGGATTTGCGGCACCGACCTGCATGAGTATTGCAGCGGTCCGATTTCCATCCCCGTCAACGCTCCTCATCCCCTGACCGGCGTGCGCGCGCCCGTGATTACGGGGCATGAGATGGCGGGGCGCATCGTGGCGGTAGGCGAAGGAGTCAAGGGATTCCGCGTTGGCGATCGCGTGGCCGGCTGCCCGATTGTCGGCTGCCTGGAATGCCGTTGGTGCAAATCCAATTCCATGGCGCAGTGCGACAAGGTTGCCTTCATGGGCACGTCGTGGACGGGCGGCGCCCTCGCCGAGCGCCTGAACCTCAACGCCTACCAGTGTTACCACCTTCCCGATGCGCTCTCCGATGAAGTTGCCGCCATGGTTGAGCCGTTCGCTTCCACGGCGCGGCCGCTGATGCGCGCCGACGTCGGGCCGGAGGACAGCGTGGCGATCGTCGGCCCCGGACCTATCGGGTTGATGTCAATGAAGGCGGCGGTGATTCGTGGCGCCAAGCAGGTTGTGGTGGTGGGAAGGCCCGGTCGCCGCCTCGAGCTGGCCCGACAAGGCGGCGCCACGGAGGTAATTGATATTTCGGCCCAGGATCCCCTCCAGCGCGCCCGCCAGTTGACGAACGGCGATGGGTTCGACGTGGTGGTCGAATGCGCCGGAACGCCCGACGGCGCGCTCCTTGCTGCGCAACTGACGCGCACGCGCGGCCGCCTGATCTTGATGGGTGTTTTCGATAAGCCGGCGCCGCTGGATCTGACCGACATTGTCTTTCGCGAAAAAACGGTGACCGGCAGCATGAGCGGCTACGGCTACTTTGACGAATCGATTGCCCTGATGACGGACCCGCGCTTCCAGGGCGAAAGCTTGATTACCGGACGCATCCGGCTCGACGATCTCGTCGAACGGGGTCTGGGCGCGCTCCTCAATGAGAAAGGCAAGCACGTCAAGATTCTGGTTTCGCCCCGTGCGTGTTAAAGAGAATGATTCCGAATTCCGCGGCGCACCACGTCTCCTGGAAAAGTGAGAGGCGCGCCACAGCTTTGCAAAGTAACGGCCGAGAGGAGGCTGGTATGACTCGTCATCATTCGCAGCGAATTCCGAGAT
>CAZTHM010000432.1:0-2052 GCA_964613505.1 uncultured Acidobacteriota bacterium
ACATCATGAAGGCGAGGCTGGTTCCGCTGCGGTCGACTCGGCTCATTTCCCTGGGAAGAATTTGCTCCAAGAAGCGGCGGTTATAGGTCTCGGTCAGCGCATCCATCAGCGAAAGCCTCTCTGCCACCTCGGTTCGCAACACTTGGCGAACCAGTTCGTCGCGTCGGCTCTGCAAAGTCTGCCGCTGCTGGAGCACATAGATATTGAACAGGACAATGAGCGCGATGAACCCGAAGAGGAGCTGCGGAAGATACCGACCGCTCATTCGCACTACACCGAGATTCCACATCAGGTTGGGCCAGATAATCGCAACGAACCCGGCCGCCACTACCAGGCAAATCAGGACTCCGATGGACCAAAGCTGAAGGTCGCGGCCTTCCAGGGCATGAATTTCCCCCTGCAGATCGTTAGCCTTCACTTTCTGGTCTTGTACTTCGTCCATTCGGTTCCTCCGGAAGGGCAATGGCGGCAGCGCCGCCACGCCTCGAAGATACATGGCTGAGCCAAGCCTCCGCCATTTCTTATCATCGGCGGCTTTCTTCGCGCGCATTAGACGAGATTGGTTGGAGGTCGCGAACGGATCGCGGGTCTTCTTGCAGTCCCTGATCGTTGGCCTTCATCAGTGACAACGAGCCACAGGTGGCGGGAATCACGCTTGCCCGGAAATTCCGGACTCCCCTCCACTATAATAGGGCGCTGCCACGCACCAGGCGTGAGGGACCATGTCCAACCACAACTCCAGTCTGCCCAGCGCCCTGGCCGAATCAGCGGGGGAACTTCGGCCTCTGGCGGCGATGTTCCGCTCCTTCCGCCATCGCGACTTCGCATTCTTCTGGACCGGCAACTTCCTCTCCAACATCGGCACCTGGATGCAGAACCTGGCGCTCGGTTGGCTGGTTCTGGAAATCACCAACTCCCCATTTTTGCTGGGTCTGAACGGCTTTCTGGGCTCGGCCCCGTCGCTGTTCTTCTCCCTGCCCGGCGGGGCGATCGCCGACCGGCTGAACCGGCGCAAGCTGATGGTCGTCTCGCAAACCGCCATGATGGCGCTGGCGCTCATCCTGGCCATTCTCACTTCCTTCCGAGTCGTGACCATCGCGGAAATCCTGGCCATCAGTTTCCTGACCGGACTGGCTTCCGCCCTCAACAATCCCGCTTACCAAGCGATCGTTCCCGACCTGGTCGGGCGCGAGGACCTGACCAACGCGGTCGCCTTGAATTCCGCCCAGTTCAACATGTCGCGCGCCATCGGGCCGACGCTGGCAGGTTTGGCGCTCGGCTCGCTGGGCGCCGCAGGATGCTTCTATCTGAACTCGGTCAGCTTCCTGGCGCTGATCATCGCCCTGCTGGCGATCAATGTCCCGCGACATGCCGTCGAGAAAGGCCCCACGGTCTGGGCGGCGATGCTCGAGGGCCTGCGCTATGCGGGCCAGCATCGCTCCCTGATTCTTCTCCTCTCCGTGCCCGCCTTCCTGAGCCTGCTGGGGCTGCCGTTCGTCGTCCTGATGCCGGTGTTCGCGCGCGACCTGCTGCAGGTGGGCGCCTCGGGGCTGGGTTACCTGATGGCGGGGGCGGGGATCGGCGCGGTGATCTCCGCGCTCACCCTGGCGGCGCAGGGGCGCATCCGGCGGAGGACGAATTTCATCGTGGTCAGCGCCGCGCTGTTTTCTCTGGCTCTGATACTGATGTCAAGAACACAATCATTCATTCAGGCATTTCTTCTCTTAATAATTCTAGGCGCTACGATGGTGGGCGCGCTCTCGCTGACCAACAGCACCCTGCAGGCCACCAGCCCGCCGGAGTTCCGCGGGCGCATCATGGGCATGTACAACCTGGCGGTCATCGGCCTGTCGCCCCTGGGGAGCCTGCAGGCCGGCGCCCTCGCCGAGGCGTGGGGGGTGCGCTTCGCCCTGACCCTGGGAGGAACGGTTTGCCTGGCTTACTTCCTCCTGCTTCTCTTCTTCCTGCCACGAATACGCCGCAACGCGACGGGAGCGAGGGCAGCTTCCGAGCCCGGCATCTAGGGTCGCGGCCGCCCAGCGCCCGCCACTG
>CAZTHM010000432.1:2062-3197 GCA_964613505.1 uncultured Acidobacteriota bacterium
TCTTTCTTAGACATTCCGGGTTCGTTCCAGCTTTTTTCAAGGCCGGTCCTTTGTTTTCATCAACATTCCGGGGTCGTTCCGTGATTTTTGAAGTAACTTTATTTTTGCTTTCGCCGCGCATCGAATTGACAAATTCTTCCGCTCGCGCTGCATTCACGGACACTCAGAGCTAACCGCCAAAACCGGCACTTTTCCATCGAATCCGAGCAGGACCATTTGCCCGATCATGAGCTAACCTGCTTGCCTTTCTATAACATTCCTGGATTTTAGTTAACTCCTTTTGTTTCTGATACATTCCGGGGTCGTTCCAGGTTTTTTCCGAGCCTGTCCTTTGTTTTCAACAACATTCCGGGGTCGTTCCGCAAAAAAGGGTTACCAGGGTGGGCTATTAAACTAGGCTGCCAGAATGCCCGCCCCGCCACTCTCCCCCGTCGTCCTCGACTTCCGCCGATCCGGTGTTCCATTCCGCCGCGTTGCCTTTCGCCGACGGTTGCCGGACTGCCCACGGCGTCCCGAACGCCGCCGTTAGCCAATACGTCTAAACCCACACATCTTGGTCACTATACCACAACTCTAGCCTCCTGTCAAGAGGAAAGATTGTCCGCCCGCGCGACAGAGCGAAGGGACGCCCGGGGCTGGAAGGAAGGAGGAAGGGCGCCGCTACGGTGAAGAAGGTGCCGCCCTGAAGGGCGCCGCTACGGCAACGAATTGCCGGTCTTCACACACACTCCTTCAGGCCAGTTGAAAGGGGGTCTGAATTCCGGAGCCGGATTTATCTCGCCGTGCGCAACGCGTCGTCCACGGCTTTGATCAGGTCTCCCTCGGGCAAGCCGACGATCATCTTGCCGTTAATGAACGAGGTGGGGGTGCTCTGCACGCCGAGGGTTTGCCCCTCGCGGAAGTTGGCCTCAATGCGCGGCAGCGAAGCTTTCGAGTCGATGCAAGCGGCCAGGCGCAGCCGGTCCAGTCCCACCTGTTCGCCGTAGCTGATCACCTGATCGCGCACGTTGGCGGCCGTTAAACTCAGCTGGTTCTTGAAGATTATCGACCGCAGGGGCACGTAGGTCTCGGGATTCATTTGATACGCGCACTGGTTGGCGAGGGAGGCGGTCAGCGTCCAGTCGTGGATGGAGGA
>CAZTHM010000433.1:0-3185 GCA_964613505.1 uncultured Acidobacteriota bacterium
TGGCGATACCCCAGCCCGCCAAGGCAATCGCCATAACCGGCCGCACGAATTGGCCAAGGCCGATGCCCGAGGCGCGGGCCGCGATCACCTCCCCGTCAGCTGACATGCGGCTGAGTCCGATGAGCGTGCCAACCAATACTGCCATCGGAATCGTCAGGACTAAGATGCCGGGGATGGGGAGAAGAAAAAGTTCGACGATACTTTTCGCAGCTAGGCTGTGGCGGACCACCAGTTCCAGGAGGCGGCCGACATGGCGGACGAAAATGACAAATGTGAAGACCAGCAGTCCCAACAGGGAGTGGGAAAAAACCTCTTTCAGAATGTAGCGGGTCAGGATTCGCATGGCGGGGCTCGGGACCACGACCGCCCGGCCATGCTAGCACATCGGCTTTCGCGCCGTAAAGAAACAGCGTCCACGCCTCATGCCGCAGACCCACCTCATGCTTCTCTGGCATATGCACCAGCCCTTCTACAAGGACCTGGCGGAGAACGTCTACACCATGCCCTGGGTGCGCCTGCACGCCCTCAAGGACTACTTTGGGATGGTGGCGATCCTGCGGGAGTTCCCCTCCGTTCACGTGACTTTCAACATGGTGCCGTCACTGGTCGCCCAGCTTGAGGACTACGCCCAGGACACGGCGCGGGAAGAGGCTTACGAGATCGCCTTCAAGCCGGTTCGAGACTTGAACGACGAGGAACGCGAGAAGTTACTCGAGTTCGCCTTCCATTTGAACCGGGATAATCTGCTCTACCGCTACCCCCGTTTTCGCGAACTCTTCGAACGGGCGCAGGCGACCAAACACCAAAACGGGGCGCGACTTTTCGGCGCCCAGGACGTGCTTGACCTTCAAGTTCTGTCCCAACTGGCGTGGTTCGATGAGATTTATCTGGAAGGGGACGCTGAGGTCAAGCGCCTGGTCAAGAAAGAACGAGGGTATTCGGAAGAGGACAAGTCCATCCTGCGCAAGAAGGGGATCGAGATATTTAAAGTAATACTTGAAGAATGCCGGGCAGCCAGCCAGCGTGGGCAGATTGAGGTTTCGACCTCCCCTTTCTACCATCCGATCTTGCCGTTGCTGTGCGACTCGAATGTGGCGGCGGAATCGCACCCCGGCGTCAAACTGCCCCGCAAAGTCTACAAACATTTCGAGGACGCTCGGGCGCAACTAAAGGCTGCGGTCGGACTCCACGAACGCGTTTTCGGCTCCCGGCCGCGCGGACTGTGGCCGAGCGAGGGGAGTATTTCGGACGAAGTCCTGGGGCTTGCCGCCGAAGAGGGTTTTCTCTGGGCGGCGACAGACGAGGGCGTCCTGGCTCGTTCGCTCCAAGTGGGATTCTATCGTCAGGGTGACGGGACCGTGGCCGGGGGAAGCGAGCTCTACCGGCCGCATCGCTTTCGAGCGGGGGAGCGTGCCATCTCGCTCTTCTTTCGTGACCACCAACTCTCGGACTTAATCGGATTCGTGTATTCGAGGATGGACCCGCAGGCGGCTGCGGCGGACCTCCACCAGCGCATCAAAGCTGCCGGGAGGAGCACGGGAAGCAAGCCCGCCGTCGTCTCCATCATCCTGGACGGCGAGAATGCCTGGGAGTTTTTCCCGCGCAACGGGCGCGAGTTTCTAAAGGCTTTTTATGGGCGCGTGGCATCGGATCCCGAGCTCCGCGCCTTGACTGCAAGCGAGGCCCTGGCGGTGACCGAGCCTGGGACGCTTACGCACGTCGTGCCGGGCTCCTGGATCAATGCCAACTTCGACGTCTGGATCGGTGCGGACGAGGACAATCTCGCCTGGGACCTTCTGAACGACGCGCGCGATTTCTTCGCCAAGAAATCCACCGATCCGAGTTTAGACCCCGCCGACGTCCGCACGGCGGAGCAGGAGCTCTGGATCGCGGAAGGCAGCGATTGGTGCTGGTGGTACGGCCCCGAGCATTCCAGCGCGCACGATGAGGAATTCGATCTCCTTTTCCGCAAACACCTGAGCAGCATTTACCGCCTCCTGGGCGGCTCGCCGCCGGATGACTTGGCGACCCCCATCAAGCGGCCGCGCGCGCGCGCCGTGGTCACCCCGCCCGCAGCGCTAATCGAGCCCAAGGTGGATGGCCTGGTCACAAATTACTTCGAATGGCTGGGGGCGGGCGTGTACACGCCCGACTACCGCTCCGGGACGATGCATGGCGGGGAAGAGGCTCTCGAAGCTCTTTATTATGGTAACGGCCAACGATCGCTCTATCTGCGCCTGGACTTGAATCCTCGGTTCGTCACGGAATACCCCAAGTTCGAGATCCGCGTGAACATTGACGGTGCGGGGCGGGCGCGCCTCCACGCTCTGGTCGAGCAGGGGAAGCTCGGCACCGTCCAGTTCTGGAAATACGACGAACAGATCCCCATCCCGCTCGGAACCGGGGATCAATTGCAGGTGGCGTTCGACCGAGTGTTCGAGCTGGGCGCGGACTATCAACTCCTTGGCCTCGCTTCGGGGCAGAGGAGTCGTCTGCAAGTTTCCCTCTGGGCCGAGGAACTCCCACTCCAAGTCATCCCCGCTGAGGGCTGGCTCAAGCTGGAACTCGCCGAAGATTTGGTGAGTTGGTAGGCCTGAGAACAGTGACGAGTGGAAAGTGGCAAGTGACAAGTCAGCCGAAAAAACAATCCCGGTTCGCCCTCGTCACTGGTCACTTGTCACTCGTCACTGTTCTTAACGTCGGCGCGTCGACAATTCTTCAAGAAGAACTTTCAGCCTGGCAAGCTCCGCCCGCCTGTCCGCCCGATCTGCCTACCAAAGCCTTGAGTTAATGGAATACTTTAGGTTTTCTTAAAGGTCAGGCCTATCAACTACTCCCTCAGCCAGTCGGGAACGACAACGCCCACGGGGCCGGCTCCCACCGGGATTGTCGTGACCAGCGCGGAGCGCATTTTGGCCAAGCGCTTCGGCTCGGCAATCAGCACGGCCAGGCTGGCGGTGGCGGCATCAGCCACCACCAGGAAGCGCTCATCCGGCGTGAGAGCCAGTGCACGAGGTTCTTTGCCCACCTGCGTAGAGGCGACCACCACGCGGTTCTGAACGTCCAACGTCGTTACCGAGCCGTCGCCGGCATTGGCAACGTATAGGACGCTCGAATCCCGCCGGCTGACGGCGGCCGCTGGCTCGCGTCCCGTGGGGATGTTCTGCGAGACGTTGTCGTGGAAG
>CAZTHM010000434.1:0-3182 GCA_964613505.1 uncultured Acidobacteriota bacterium
AGATACCCTCTTCCTTTCTCAACTTCAATTTTCAACACGAAATGTTACAGCCCACAGGTACTGCGGCGGAGTAACACTCCGTCGTTCCGCCCTGGGCCCATCGCCGGAAGATTGGTTGCGCGCGCCAAAGCTCTGCTGGTATGCTCCGGGCGCTCGGCGGGGCTGTAGAAACAATTGAGGAAAGGGAATGGCCACAACAGAACAACCGGCAGATGTGTTGAGCGGGGTTGCCGTTCGGGCGACGCGCATGCGCCACGTGGTGCTGGCGGTGCTCTGTTCGCTCTCCGTGGTCAACTACCTCGACCGGGTCTGCATAGCCAAAAGCGCGCCCTTCATCATGGCGGACCTGGGCCTGACGAAAGTCGAGATGGGTCTGGTGTTCAGCGCCTTCACGCTGGCTTACGCGCTCTTCGAAGTCCCCGGCGGCTGGCTGGGCGACATGATCGGCCCGCGCAAGGTGATCACGCGCATCGTCGTGTGGTGGTCCGTGTTCACGACCTTCACGGGAGTGGTCAATCACCTCTGGAGCATGATCGCTGTACGTTTCCTTTTCGGCGCGGGAGAGGCGGGCACTTACCCGAACTCCTCGAAAATCATCTCCCGCTGGATGCCGCGCGCCGAACGCGGCTCCGCGCAGGGACTGATGTGGATGTGCGGACGCTGGGGAGGCGCGTTCGCGCCGGGGCTGGTCGCCTACATGCTCCTGCACATGCACTGGCGCTCCACCTTCTGGGTTTTCGGTGTGGTGGGCATTGTCTGGGCCATCCTCTTCTGGATCTGGTTTCGCGATATGCCGCAGGATAAGAACGGCGTCAACGCCGCGGAACTGGAAATCATTCGCAAAGGCCAGCCGCCGCCCGTGCCTCGTCCCAAGGTTCCCTGGCTGATGCTGATGAAGAGCGGCAACCTCTGGGCGATTTGCTGGATGTATTTCTGCATGTCCTACGGCTGGTATTTCTACATCACCTGGCTGCCCACTTATCTCGAGGCGCGCGGCGTCAGCATGATGAAGTCCGGCGTCCTGGGCGGGCTGCCGCTTTTCTTCGGCGGCATCGGGTGCATCCTGGGCGGCCTCTTGACCGACTACGTCGTGCGCCGCACGGGCAACCTGCGCAACCGGCGCTTTATCGGCGCGGCGGGATTTTTCTGCGGGTCGCTCTGCATGGGGGCGAGCGTGCTGGTCGCCGACCCGACGTGGGCGGTGGTCGTCATTTCCATGGCCTCATTTTTCGGCGACATGACGATGGGCTCGGCGTGGGCGGTCTGCCTCGACGTGGGGCACGAATTCGCCGGCACGGTCTCCGGGTGCATGAATACCTGGGGCAACCTGGGCGGTGCGCTCGCTAACGTGGTGACCGGATTCCTCGTGCAGCATTTCGGAAGCTGGAACCTGCCCATCGGTGTCTCGGGCGCCATCTTCTTTTGCGGCGCGCTGCTCTGGCTGGCCATCGATCCCACCCGCTCGGTCATCGATGACCGGCGGACGCATAGTTGATTCATGCTCAGGAAAATCTTCCGCTACTTTTCCATCGCCTCACTCGTCGTCGGTCTCATAATGATATGGCTTGTCCTACGCAAGCCATCGTTGCCTCCCATCGAAACAAGCGCCGATGCCGCGCGCTCGTTCAACGAGAAATTGAATCAGCTCACCCAGGCCAAGGAACAGGGGACACCGGCGGAAATCCACCTAACGGCGGCGGAGATCAATTCCGAAATCCAGGAAGGGTTGCGGACGCATCCTCCGCCCGCGGGCCCCGCGGTTTTGAAAGACGCGGCGGTCCAGCTTGAAGGTGACAAGATGGTGGCTTTCCTCACCGCTACCGTCAAGGGAGTGGAACTCCGCGTCACCGTGGGGGGGAATCTGCAATTCGAAAATCACGCCGTCCGGCTGGTTCCCTCGGAAGTGCACGTCGGCAGTATGCCCGTGCCGGTTTCGTGGCTCGCCGGCAAACTCGATATGCACATGGAAGTGCCCCCGTCCATCACCGCCCTGCGCGTCGAAAACAGCGAGCTGGTTGTGAGAGCGGATTAGGAGGAAACCCCGCCACGGTCCCGCTCGGAGCGGGATGCCGTGGGCTTTGGTTTTGCAGCGCAGGGCTCGTCCCGCGAGGCGGGACCCTGCGGCACCCGCCGTTAGGCGCACATTGCAAGAGCGTTCGGCTCGGACTTGCGCTAGACTGAGCAGTGAGATGGCTGTGCCAAAATTCCTTGTGTCGCGTTCGGATGAGGTCATGAGCGGGGCCGTGGTGTTCACCGGCACGCGAGTCCCGGTGCAGACTCTCCTCGACTACCTCGAAGAGGGGGATACGCTCGATCACTTCCTGGAGGACTTTCCGACGGTGAGCCGCGAGCACGCGGTCGCGGTTCTGGAATTGGCCAAGGAATCGGTTTTTGCGCATGCGGATTCTTCTGGATGAGTGTGTCCCCCGCCGGTTTCGCCGAGAACTCCCTGACCACGAGGTTCGAACTGTTCCAGAGATGGGGTGGGCCTCGTTCAAGAATGGCGTTCTTCTTGCCGCCTCCTCCGGTAAGTTCGACGTCCTCGTCACCACGGACCAGCGCCTGAGCTTTCAACATAACGTTTCAACTTCGGACATAGCGGTCGTCGTGCTGGTCGCTCGGCGGAACAAACTCGAGTCGCTTTTGCCACTGGTTCCTGAACTGAAGAACGTCCTCGAAGAGGTCAAATCGGGGCAGGTTCGCCGCGTGGATATTTGACACAATCCTGCACTCGCCCGCCTTCCACTGGCATTCCAAGGTTAATTCGCCCTACTCAGAAAAGCCCACGGTCAGAAGACCTTCGACCGTGGCGATCATTACACCAGCGCCACGGCGCGGATGGGGGAGCCGGAGCCGGCGCGGATCTTGAGGGGCAGGGCGAGGAACAAAAAGAAATCCGGAAGTTCGTCCAAATTGCAGAGGTTTTCGATAATCAGCATTTGCTTTTCGAGCACGACGGGATGGATGGGCTTCGACGAGAGCGCCGCGGGCGGGTCGGGCGAGAGCGTATCGACGCCGAGGGCCGCAACTTTTTTCTCCAGGAGATATTCTGCCGCCTCCATGCTGACGCCCGGCCAGTTCTCGAGATAGCGTTTGTCCGCGGGGCGCAGTCCCCAGTGCGCCGCCCAGCCGAAATCGAACACCACGATATCGCCCTTCTCAAGCGCGCCGTGCTGCGCTTC
>CAZTHM010000435.1:0-3181 GCA_964613505.1 uncultured Acidobacteriota bacterium
TTGCCCTGCTCGGCGGCGCACTCGCTAGCCTCGGCGGCCTTCAAGGCGAAGGGATGAATCCGCTCCAGCGGATAATGCCGGAAGACAAACCTGACCTGATCGCCGTATTTTTTCCGGATTTCGCGCACACCCTCTTCCGCCCGCCCACAGGCGGGACATTCGAAGTCGGCAAATTCCACTACCGCGACGGATGCCTGTAGGTTGCCGGTCATGTGGCTGTCGGGCCGGACCAGGCGCTCCCTGAGGACTTCGGGGCTGGCCGGATTCGGCGGGGGTGGAGTCCCCGACCGGGCCAGCAGGATGAAAGCCGGCGTGCCGGCAATAGCCGCCGCGACGCACAACACCAGATGCCCTCGCATCGTTGCGAGAGCTGCAGGCGGCTCGGGGGCGGCCCCGGGGCGCAGGACGTCCAGAACGGAAAGCGCAAAAAGCGCTGTGACCGCCAGCGCGGAGACCACACACCAGGCGCACCACGCGTGCAGCACGAATGCTTCAATGCCCGTCAAATACAGCGAGAACAGGAATCCCAAGCCGGAGATTCCCGCCACCGCGTAGCCCCCCCATCGCGCCAGGGAAGCCGAGAGAAGCGGCTCGGCGAAAATCAGGAGGGCCAGCGCTGCGTACATCGCTACGCCGAAAACTGGCATGGGAATGCCCGCGGGGTAGGCGAACGGACTGGCGCGGACTACGTCACAGCCGCTTCCCAGACAAACCATGGGTCGCGAGGGAGAGGCGTAGACCCACCAGAGATACAGAGAATCGAACAGTCCGAGCAGGCTCAGCGCCAGCAGCAGCGATTTCCGCATCGATTGCTATTGTACAACGGGATGACGCGGCGTGGACGGGCTACGGACGCTCAAACGGAGGAATGACATCGCGCCGCGTGTCAACGGTGAGCAGGCTCCCCAGTGGCAGTGGAGCGCCATCCGCACTTGCATCAAAATGCGCCGCCCCCGCCTCCGCCGAATCCGCCGCCGGACGACCCGCCGGACGAACCCCGGTCGGAACTCAGTCCCGAACTGGACGAATCGCTGAAGCCCGAGCTTTCCGACCTCGCGTAGCTGCGGGGCGCGTACGTCATCGCATACGACGCATGCGCGTTCATAGTGGCCAGGCCATGAGCCAGGGAAGTCGGCCGGAATCCCTCGTGGAAGTCCCCCTTGTACCATTCGGGCGGCTGGTGGCAGATCTTCTCAAACGCCCGCGCCCAGTTGCGATCCACCCCCAGCGCCATCGCGTAGGGCAGGAACCTGTCGAACAACTCGGGATGGCTCACGACGCGCAAGAGGTAATCCTTTTCCGCGCGGTTAAGGAATTCTTCGAAGCCCAGAATCTCCTGCCGCACTTTCGCCCCAACCTTGGTACGTGCGGGCATGAGCTTTGCGAAGATGAGGAGTAGGGTGATTGAGAGGGCGAATGAAAGAATCGCCTCGATGGCCGTTGTCTCAGAGGTGGCGGCGTCGACGGCAAACGCAAAGAATTCGATGAACCCTACGAGCAGAGCCCACGACTTAAGGCTTTTTCCCGCCATGCTGGGGTCACTCGAATAGCATTCCTGCTCGATAAGTTCTTTGATAAGCGCCTGGCGGATTCCGGGGAGATAGGAGTAGAACCCCGACTGCAAATCGGATAAGGCAACGGTCTTTCCCGGTTCCGCGGGGTCAGGGAAGACGCCCTCCAGAAGCGCCTGCTCGTGTGCCTTTAATTGCTGCCACTCCTTGCTGGGCTTGACCAAACGCAGAGTGTAAAAGGGCTGACCCAAAGTCAGCGGTCCGCGCATTTCTGCGATGCGAATAAAGCCGCGCACGGCCAGGTCCACCAGCGTCGCGGTGATGTCGCGCACATCGGGGCTGTTATCCACGAGCGTCCCAACTTCGCCCGGTGTCAATCCTTCCGGAGGCGCGTAGCGAACCATCACCGGCCCCACAGCCTTCGGATCCCTGCCGCGGTAGTACCAGAGCGCGAAAAGGGCGAGGAAGATTACGACCGGAACTTCCAGCACCCAATAACGCCGCAGGAAAGGTTTCCAGTTGGAGCGCAGAAATCGCCACGCCACCGTAATCTTGCCAGGCTTGGCGACAATCCCCTTGGGCCATCCCGCCACCACCGTCAGCCCTTCGCGATAGCGGAGGCCGTGCTGCGTTTGAAAGGAAACTTGGCTGCCGGTGATTTCCACATCCGCCTCGCTCGCGTGCGAGCCATAATATCCTGTGTAGGCAGCGACGTGCAGGTTCGGGCCGGCGGCTGCGTCGGGAAGTTTGATCAGGGCGCTGGCCCGGCTAATAGGGACCGGCCACTCGGTGCCAGTGGCGTTCCAATAGAGCTCGTCGTGATCATCAAAGTAGCGAATGGCGTTTTCGACGGTGTATCGCAGAACCACGGTTTTGGTCGTGTCCTGCGCACCCGGGACATAAATCTTGTACTTGACGTCATGCCCCTCGCGAGAGGTGTCGTATCGCAGGCTGTTCCCGCTTCCGTCGGTGACGCTCTCGAGTTCCAGGAAGAGCTTATAGTTGAAGCCTTCGGTGGTTTTATAATCCACCGGAATCGTCCGGAAGATCCCGTTGAAGGAACCTGAGAACCGCGGCTGGATTACTTCCTCGACCCGCACCGAACCGTCTTCTTGCACTTCGAGCGTGGCACGGAAACTCTCGAGTGCCCATGACCGCGTCTGGGCCCGGACCTGAATAGCCCCACTCGCCAGGTAGGCAATAACCGCCACGAGCAGGAACAACCGGCGCTGCATAGAATCTCCTCCGAAACCCGGCTAGACGCCAGGCGCTCCGAACTGCACTTCGGGTGATTCGCGCTCGGCCGCGGCCATCTCGAAATACTCGCGCGTGTAGAAATTGAAGAGGCCGGCAACGGCATTGGAAGGGAACTGGGCGATAAGCGTGTTAAGGTCCCGCACCACGGCGTTGTAGTAGCGGCGCGCCAGTTGGATCTGATCCTCGACGTGGCTGATCTGAGTTTGGAGTTGTGAGAAGTTCTCGGCGGCGCGAAGTTGGGGATAATTTTCAGCGACGGCGAAGAGAGACCGGAGGGCTTGGCTCAGCACCCCCTCCGCCTGCGCGCTGGCTGCCGGGCCGCTGGCCGAGACGGCTCGCGCCCGCGCCTCGGTGACCCGTTCGAAGGTGGTCCGCTCGTGCGCGGCGTAGCCCTTCACGGTCTCGACGAGATT
>CAZTHM010000436.1:0-3181 GCA_964613505.1 uncultured Acidobacteriota bacterium
CATCAAGAGGATTCTGGCTTACTCTACTGTCAGCCAGTTGGGTTATATGTTCCTGGCCTGCGGAGTGGGCGCGTTCGGCGCAGGGGTCTTCCACTTGATGACTCACGCATTCTTCAAGGCGCTGCTCTTCCTTGGTTCCGGCAGTGTCATTCATGCCATGTCCGGCGAGCAGGACATGCGCAAGATGGGCGCGCTCTGGTCGAAGATTCCCATCACGGCGAAAACGATGCTGGTGGGCACCCTCGCCATCGCCGGCGCGCCGCTGCTGTCCGGATTCTTCAGCAAGGACGAAATTCTCTGGCAGTCGTTCGCCAGTCCTTATGGGAACAAATTGTTGTGGCTCGTCGCTATTGTGACCGCCGGCTTGACGGCGTTTTACATGTTTCGACTGTTCTTCATGACTTTTGCGGGGCAATCCCGGGCCTCGCATGAAGTGGAGCACCACATTCACGAATCTCCCCCGGCGATGACCGTGCCGCTCATCGCCCTGGCAACCGGCGCGGTTGCGGCAGGCTGGTTGGGCTGGCCGAAAATCATCGGGGGCTCGAACCACCTCGAACATTTTCTCGAGCCTGTGTTCGAGAATCCCTCGATGCTGCTGGGAGACCAGCACGCCTGGAGTTCGGAGTTTGGCTTGATGGTGTTTTCCGTGCTTGTTGCCTTGACGGGGTTCTCCGTTGCTTATCGCTGGTATGTGAAGCGGCCCGAGATTTCGGAACGAATCGCCGCGGCCGCCGGCCCGGCGTACCGAATCGTCTTGAACAAGTACTACGTGGACGAACTCTACGACATGCTTTTTGTGAACCGCATCAAGAATATCGGCAATGCGGCGGCGGCGTTCGACCTCGCCGTGATCGATGGCGGCGTCAACGGTGTGGGCTGGACGACGCGCATGTCCGCGGAACTGTCACGCCTTTGGGACCTCTGGGTGATCGACGGCCTGGTGAACGTCCTAGGATTCGTGACCAAGGTCCTGAGTTACCCGGTGCGAATCCTCCAGACCGGCCTGGTCCAGACCTACGCGTGGTTTATCGTGCTGGGCGTCCTGGTGTTCATGGGGTATTTCTTGCTCCATTTCTAGGAATTTTGGATTTTGGATTTTGGAATGGAGACGGGAAGCGAGCGGGGTGGCCGGTTGTTGCGGGGTCGTCGTGGTATTGACTCTCGACTGTCAACTGTGAACTGTCAACTGCTTTTCCGAGGTTAATGATGGAATTCTTTGAGAAGCACATTCTGAGCATCATTCTCTTCACGCCGGTGGTGGGGATCATCCCGTTGTTCTTCATCCCCGGCGAGAACCGGAACGCCATCCGATGGTGGGGCAACATCGTGACGTTCGTCGGCTTCCTGGTATCGCTGCCGCTGGTCTTCCTGTTCTCCGGGACCGACCCCGACAAGCAATTCAAGTTCATCGAGCAACACGACTGGATTCCTTCCATTGGCGCGCAATACCACCTGGGGATTGACGGCATCAGCTTCCTGCTCATCATGCTGACGACGGTTCTGGGTTTCCTCGCCGTACTTTCTTCCTGGTCGGCGGTCACGGAGCGCACCAAGGAATACTACGCGATGTTCCTGCTTCTCCAGACGGGCATGCTGGGCGTGTTCATGTCGCTGGACTTTTTCCTGTTCTACGTTTTCTGGGAAGTGATGCTCGTGCCGATGTATTTCATCATCGGAGTCTGGGGCGGGCCGCGAAAGCTTTACGCCGCGATCAAATTCTTCTTGTATACGCTGTCGGGCTCCGTGCTGATGCTGCTCGGAATTCTGACTCTCTACTTCCGCTACCACACCGATACGGGCATCTACACCTTCAACCTGCTCGACCTGATGCAGCACGCCAACTCCTGGCCGCTCAACATGCAGATTTGGGTCTTTATCGCCTTTGCCATCGGTTTTGCCATCAAGGTGCCGATGTTTCCGTTCCACACCTGGTTGCCCGACGCGCACGTGGAAGCACCCACAGCGGGGTCCGTCATCCTCGCGGGTGTTTTGCTGAAGATGGGGACTTACGGCTTCATTCGCTTCTCGCTGCCGCTGCTGCCGCAGGCGAGTTCCCACGCGACGGTCGTCAAGTGGATGGTGGTGCTTTCGATCATTGCCATTATCTACGGCGCGTTAGTTTCGCTGATGCAGCGCGACATGAAGAAACTGATCGCGTACTCCTCCGTCAGCCACCTGGGTTTCTGCACCCTCGGGATCTTCGCCCTCAACCCGCACGGGCTTTCGGGCAGTGTGATCCAGCAGATCAACCACGGGATTTCAACCGGCGCGCTCTTTTTGATTGTCGGGCTAATCTACGAACGGCGCCACACGCGGGAGATCAAGGAGTTTGGGGGCTTGTCGAACGTGATGCCGGTTTACGCCACGCTCTTCATGATCGTCATGCTTTCTTCCATCGGCCTGCCGCTGCTCAACGGATTTATTGGAGAGTTCACAATCTTGCAAGGAGCTTTTGAAGTGAACTGGCGCTGGGCGGCGTGGGCGGTGACAGGAATTGTTCTGGGCGCGGCCTACATGCTTTGGCTTTACCAGCGCACGATGTTTGGGGCTTGCGACAACCCCAAGAATCAGGTCCTGAAGGATCTGAACTTCCGAGAGATCATGACGCTCGTTCCCCTGGTGATTTGGGCGTTTTGGATTGGCATCTATCCCAAACCATTCTTCAAGGTTCTTGAGAAGCCGGTGACGGAAATCGTGCGACAGGTGAACGCCGGTTTCTACCCGGCCAGCGCCGCCGCGGCACCCGCGGCCGAAGCCACCGCTCCGGCGGCTGAGCCTGCACCGCCTGCGGCCACTCCGGCGCCAGGAGTCGCGCACTAATGTGGAATCAGTTTTTCCAACGCGCTGATTACGTCGCTATCACACCCGAGATTGTGGTGGCGATGTTCGGGTTGGGTATTCTCCTCATCGATTTCCTCATCAAGGAGAAGCGCGACCGTTACTTGAACGCAGTTACCGCGCTGATCGGCCTGGTGATGGCGGGTGTTCAGCTTCTGAGATTCTGGCGGGGCGGCCTTCTGCCCATCCCCTACAGCGGGTTTGGTGGAAGCCTGGCGATCGATTCCTTCGCCATCTACTTCAAGTTGATCATCCTCGTGGCGACGGCGCTAGTGGTGATGATCTCCGTGCAGTACCTGGAATTGGAGGAAGCGCACTTCGGAGAGTATTACGCCCTCCT